>DASWMR010000439.1:0-2207 GCA_036399635.1 Actinoplanes sp.
GGGGGTCGGGCTGGTCGGCGGGGCGGCCGGCTCGGGGGTCAGCCAGACCGGGCGGCCGGCCACCACCAGCGCGACCCGGTCGCACACCTCGGCCAGCGCCTGGTTGACCGTGCCGAGTGCGTCCGCGAACGCCCGGCCGACCGGCGTCGTCGGCACCAGCGACAGGCCCACCTCGGGGCTGACCAGCACGAGCCGGGCCGTGCAGGCCCGCGCCGCGGCGGCCAGCGCGGCCACGTCGGCCAGGTCGTCGTTCGGCTGGCGGGCCGGGTCGAGCAGCGCCGCCACCCAGCCGCCCAGGTCGTCGACGACCAGCGCCTCGGTTGGTTTCGCCTCGGTGAGCAGCTCGGTCAGCCGGGCCGGGTCGGCGCCGGTCTCCTCGGTCGTCCAGGACTGCGGCCGGCGTCGCTGGTGCTCCTCGATCCGGGCCCGCCACTCCGGGTCGTCCTCGCCGCCGACGGCCGTGGCCACGTACCGCACCGAGGGGGCATCTGCCACGAGTGCCTCGGCGAACGCGGATTTCCCGGAACGGATCCCGCCGAGCACCAGAACCGTGGTCCACCGATCATCGGACATGCCCCGTACCTTAAGGCCGGACCGCACAGGCGGAAGCCGTAGGGTGGAAGCGCACCGACCGAAGACGTTAGGGGGCGGCGAATGCCGTGGAGTTGGCGATATGAGGACGTCGAGGGGCAGCCGGCCACCGGCCCGGCCGAGACGTTCAGCAGCCAAGCCGACGCCGAGTCGTGGATCGGCCAGGAGTGGCGTGGGCTCGCCGAGTCCGGGGTGACGCAGGTCGTGCTCGTCGAGGACGACCGGGTGGATTATCAGATGAGCCTGCTGCCGGCGGAGTGACGTGACTTACGAACCGGTCTACACCAGGACCCCGCGCAACGCCTTCGTCCCGAGTCCGGTCTTTGTCGGCATCGTCGCGGTCTTCGTGGTCAGCGGCTGGATGACCTGGGTCAAGTTCGGCAACGTCCGGGTCGACATCTTCCTCTTCGTGGTGACCGGCTGGCTGGTCTCGCTCTGCCTCCACGAGTACGCGCATGCCCTGATCGGCTATTTCGCCGGGGACCGCAGCGTCGCCGACCGCGGCTACCTGCGGCTCAACCCGCTGAAGTACACCAGTCCGCTGCTCTCCATCGTGCTGCCGGTGGTCGTGGTGGTGCTCGGCGGCATCGGCCTGCCCGGCGGTGCCGTCTGGATCGACCACCACTACATCCAGAGCAAGGTCAAGGCCTCGCTGATCAGTGCGGCCGGCCCGCTCACCAACGTGATCCTCGCCGTGGTGGCCGCTTTCCCGTTCCTGGTCGGCATCGGCCCCCAGCCGGTGAGCTCGGCCACCGGCGAGGTGGTGCTGACCGGCGGCGCCGAGCACCTCGAATTCTGGTCGGCGCTGGCCGCGCTGGCCTTCCTGCAGGTCACCGCGAGCGTGCTGAACTTCCTGCCGATTCCGGGCCTGGACGGCGGCAGCATCATCCAGCCCTGGATGAGCCCGGCCTACCAGCGCGCCTGGAACCTGTTCGCCCCGTACGGCTTCATCCTGCTCTTCCTCGCGCTGTGGCAGACCAGGTTGGGCGAGTGGTTCTTCGACGCCGTCTTCTGGCTGTGCGAGCGCATCGGACTGTCTGAGGCGCTGGTCCAGACGGGCCTGGCTTTGATGCGGTTCTGGTCCGGCAATTAGTCGGAAAGCCAATGTGGACCGGCTCAAGTTAATTTGCTTAACTTGCGGCGTACGTCCAACCACGGCGGGTGTACGCCAACAAACCCGACCGCGCGCGCAATAAATGCGCCGGCCGTTGGCCTTCGGTGGCCGCTCAATTCTCGAGGCGTCGACGCATAGTCGGCAAGCGATAGTTCATCTCCCGTCTGGATTGCGCCGCGCTGGGCGCGCTGCGCCGAGTTTCCGGATTTCCGCAGTTCTCGGGGATCCTTGTCGGCGAGGATCTTGCGACGATGGCCAGGTGACGGGGTCCTGGTCCGGGCTCGGAGGTCGCGTGCTGGGCGTCGCTGGTAAACCCCTAATACGGGTTGGATATCTGTGAGCCTTCTGTGGAACACGAACCAAGTCGCCAAATATATTTAGCTGTATCGATTGACACTAACTGTCGAGGCTGGCTATGTTCTTAATGCAAGCTTAACGAGCGTTCGATGGAACGGTATCCGCGATCGCCTCGTTAGTTGCGAATGCCGCCGGGTGGCGGTGC
>DASWMR010000440.1:0-7132 GCA_036399635.1 Actinoplanes sp.
GACCGTTTTCGGGTCGACGCGGAACAGCGCGGCCACCTCGCCCGGTGTCAGCAGACGATCTCCAGTGTCCACAACCCCCTCCTCGCGTCGGTCTTCTGGAGCGGCCGTGTTCACGGTGAGTGTCGGCGTGCTCGATCGGGACGTAAAGTTATTAGAGCATTGCCCCGGAACCGAGTCCCTGGAATGCGGAAATAGCCCTATTTGCGACAGTGATCGTTATCCTGCCGAGGATGCGTCGCTACCGGACGTGAGTGGCGAACTGCCACCCGATTAGGGTTTCTCCCATGGACTCCATCGACCTCCGGCTGATCGACCTGCTACGAGAGAACGCCCGCTCGTCGTACGCCGAACTCGCCCGCAAGGTCGGGCTCTCCGCGCCCGCCGTCCATGAGCGGGTGGGCAAGCTCGAGACGGCGAAAATCATCCGCGGCTACCGGGCCGACGTCGAGCACGAGGCACTGGGACTGGGGGTGACCGCGCTGATCGGCATCATCGAGGACTCCGGTGCCGACACCGACGACGTGCTGGCCGCCGTGCGGGCCATGCCCGAGGTGGAAAGCTGCTATTTCATGGCCGGCGTGGAGTCGTACCAGCTCATCGTCCGGGTCGGCACGATCGCCGAGCTGGAGCAGCTGATCGTGCGGATCAACCGGACCCCCGGGGTGGCCACCACCCGCACCGGGATCGCGCTCTCCACCAAGTGGGAGAACCGCCCGCAGACCGGCCTCGGTTAACGTGCGCCCAATGACCGCTACGGAGCTGGACCGCAGTGACGACGCCGCACGCGACTGGGCGCGCAACGCGATCGCGCTCGTCGAGGCCGACGCCAACCGCTCCGCGGACACCCACCTGCTGCCGTTTCCGCTGCCCGCGGCCTGGGGGATCGACCTCTACCTGAAGGACGAGTCGTCACACCCCACCGGCTCCCTCAAGCACCGTCTGGCGCGGTCTCTCTTCCTGTACGCCCTCTGCAACGGCTGGATCGGTTCCAGTAGCACCGTGGTCGAGGCGTCGTCCGGATCGACCGCGGTCAGCGAGGCGTACTTCGCCCGGATGTTGGGCCTGCCGTTCATCGCAGTGATGCCGGCCCGCACCTCGCCGGAGAAGATCTCGCTGATCGAATTTCAGGGCGGCCGCTGTCACCTGGTGGACGATCCGACCCAGGCGGTGGCGACCGCCCGGCGCCTGGCCGGCGAGCTCGACGGCCACTTCATGGACCAGTTCACGCACGCCGAACGGGCCACCGACTGGCGCGGTAACAACAACATCGCCGAGTCGATCTTCAGCCAGCTGGAGCTGGAACGGCACCCGATCCCGGCCTGGGTCGTGGTCGGCGCCGGCACCGGCGGCACCAGCGCGACCATCGGGCGGTACGCACGCTATCGCCGCTTTCCCACCAAACTGTGCGTTGTGGACCCGGAGGGGTCGGCGTTCTGGGAGGCTTACCGCACCGGCGACTGGAGCGTCGTGACCGGCCGCGGCTCGCGGATCGAGGGCATCGGCCGGCCGCGGGTCGAAGCCTCCTTCCAACCCGCGGTGGTCGACCGCATGGTGCAGGTGCCGGACGCCGCGTCGCTGGCCGCGATGCGCGCCGGCTCGGAGATTCTCGGCCGCCGGGTCGGCGGCTCCACCGGGACGAACCTCTGGGGTGCCTTCGGCCTGATCTCGGCCATGCTGGCCGAAGAGCGGACCGGGTCGGTGGTCACCCTCATCTGCGACGGCGGCGAGAGGTACGCCGACACGTACTACGCGGATGACTGGGTCGCCGCCCAGGGCCTGCACATGGCGCCGTACCTGGCGACGCTGGCCGCGTTCTTCGCCAGCGGCCGCCTGTTGGCGCCCGCTTAAGCGACCCGCCTGCTCTCGCGCCCCGGCTTTGCTGTCGGCGCCGCTTGCTCTTGGTGCTCGCCTGCTTGTGGCGCTCGCCTGCTTGTGGTGCCCGCTTGTTCGTGGTGCCCGCTTGTTCGTGGCGCTCGCTTGTTCGTGGTGCCCGCTTGCTTGTGGTGCCCAGCCGCTCTTGGCGTGCGCCTAGGAGATCCGCTTGGCCAGTCCGGGGTAGTCGACGACGAAGCCGTCGTCGTCGACCGTGAGTTCGGCGCTGAACGTCTCGCTGGCAAAGCGCACCCGACCGTCGCCGAGCGGCGTGTAGATCTGGTCGGCCTGCACCACCTCGAGGCTGGGCAACAGCACCCACGCAACGCTCAGCCGATGCGCCACGCCGACCTCGGCGGTCTGCAGACGCAGCCGGCGGATCGGCAGCGTATTGGTGAGCGGCGAACCGCTCAGGTCGACGTCGAACACCCCGTACAGCAGGTCGGGGTCCTCGATGCCCGGCAGGGCCGCACCGGCGTGCCCGGAGGCCGCCAGCACCGCGTCGAGATTGCCCTGCTCGGCGGTCGTGGCACGCCAGCGCCCGGCGGCGAGTTCCAGCCGCACGCTGCGCGACCAGCCGGCGCCCTCCGCGGTGACGTCCAGATGCGCGGTGGCCCAGCCGGGATCGGTCTGCAGCTCGTAGTGGCAGGTGTAGGCCACCGGGTCGACCGCGGTCGCGGTGCCGTGGGCATAGAGGCCGGTGCCGGCGTCGAGCAGCGCATGCTCGGTGCCGGCGGTGTCCTTGCGTTCCCAGAACAGGGAGGTGGGCAGTGGCCGCATGCCCCCTTTGTACCCGCGTCGGCACCCCACGGAACCGCCTTTTGCTCTGCTCACGTATACGCACAGAGCTGGTCGGCCTGGCTGCTTGCTCTGCTCACCTATACGCACATTGGGAGCGGACAGCCGGAAGCCCCGGCACGCTCGCGCGTGCCGGGGCTTCCCGGATCGATCAGCGGTGAATCAGTAGGTGCGGGCCGGGCGGGCACCGCCGAAGCGGGTACTCGGGCCCTCGCGGCGGTCGTTGCGCTGGTTGGTGTCCCGGCGGAAGCCGCCGGTGCGCTCGCCATTGCGGCTGCCGAAACCGCCGCGGTCGGCACGCGGCCGGTCGCTGCTGAAACCGCCGCGGTCGCCGGAAGCGGTGCTGCGGTCGCCAGTCGGGCGATCGGCGGTCGGCCGGTCGCTCGCGGGGCGATCGCCGTAGGCCGGGCGGTCGCTGTTGGCCGGGCGGTCACCATAGGCCGGGCGGTCGCCGTAGGTGCGGGGCGCACGATCGCCGTAGCCGCCGCGCTCGGCGGAGGCAGGCCGGTCGCCGACCGAGCGCTGCGGCCGGTCACCGTAGGACCGCTGCGGACGGTCACCAGTCGGGCGGTCACCGAACGAGCGCTGCGGGCGGTCGCCGGACGGACGGTCACCGAACGAGCGCTGCGGGCGGTCACCGGTCGGGCGGTCACCATACGAACGCTGCGGGCGGTCGCCGGACGGACGGTCACCGTACGAACGCTGCGGACGGTCACCGTACGAGCGCTGCGGCCGGTCGCCGAAGCGGCCACGCGGACGCTCCCGCGGCTCCGGCTCCATCGGCACCGGGACGCCGCTCGGCTCGCGGGCTCCGGTGACCTCGGCCAGCTTGTCGTCGCCGAGGCGGACCCGCACCTCGGCCGGCGCCACGCCCGCCTTCATCATCATCGCCTGAGTGGTACGGCGCTGCTTGGGGAGCACCAGGGTGACCACCGCGCCGGACTCGCCGGCCCGGGCGGTGCGGCCGGCCCGGTGCAGGTAGTCCTTCGGGTCCTTCGGCGGGTCCACGTGCACGACGAGCGAAATGCCGTCGACGTGGATGCCGCGGGCCGCGACGTCCGTGGCGACCAGGACGTTCGTCCGGCCTTCCTTGAACTCGGCCAGCGTCCGGGTGCGTACCCGCTGCGTCTTGCCGCCGTGCAGTGCACCGGCCCGCACACCGACCGCCGCGAGCTGCTCGGCCAGCCGGTCGACGCCCATCTGGGTACGCGCGAAGACGATGGTCTTGCCCGTCCGGTTGGCGATCGACGCCGTGATCGGGAACTTGTCCTGCGGCGGGATCAGCAGCAGGTGGTGTTCCATCGTGGACACGCTGGCCTCGACCGGCGCGGTCGAGTGGGTCACCGGGTCGTGCATGAACCGCTTGACCAGGTTGTCGACGTCGCCGTCGAGCGTCGCCGAGAAGAGCAGACGCTGCGAGTTCGCCGGGGTCTTGGCGAGCAGCTCAGTGACCTCGGGCAGGAAGCCCATGTCGGCCATCTGGTCGGCCTCGTCCAGGACGGTGACCTCGATCTCGTCGAGCTTGCAGGCGCCGCGCTCGATCAGGTCGCCGAGGCGGCCCGGGGTGGCGACGATGACCTCGACGCCGCGCCGCAGCGCGTCCATCTGCCGGTCGTAGGGCACGCCGCCGACCGAGGTCTTCAGGAAGACGCCGACCGAACGGCCGAGCGGCATCAGCGCATCGGCGACCTGCATCGCCAGCTCGCGGGTCGGTACCAGGATCAGGGCCTTGGGGTAGTGCGGCCGAGCCCGGCCGCTCTTCGCGACGCGGGTGAGCAGCGGCAGACCGAACGCCAGCGTCTTGCCGGAGCCGGTCTGTCCGCGACCGAGAACGTCCCGGCCGGCCAGCGCGTCCGGCATGGTGGCGGCCTGGATCTCGAACGGGGTGGTGATGCCCTCACGGGAGAGGACGCGCACCAGTTCGGGCGCTAGGCCCAGCTCGGCGAAGCTCGGGATGGCCGGGCCGTCGGCGTCGTCTGCCGCGTCGTCTGCCACGTCGATCGTCGGCTCGGTGACGGCGTCTGCCTCCACTGGGGCGCTCGCCTCGACGGCCGAGGTGGTCTCCTCGGCGGGAGAGGTGGTCTCCTCGACGGCCAAGGTGGTCTCCTCGACGGGGGAGCTGGCGACGGGGGTGTCGGTCGCCGGAGTTTCCGTTGCGGGGGTTTCGAAGACGGACGGGAACGTGCTGGGGTCAGCGAAAGTGGTCAAGAGAACCTCTCTACGGGGGCGCATGCTCGCGAATGGCCCGCCCCGGCTGAGAGCCGGCCGCTGAATTGCCCGCAAGAACGCCCGTGGCGCGCTCCGTGAAGGCGCGCCGCGTCAGTAACTGTCACAAGTGTACGGCTCAACGTTTCGGACGCCGACCGCATTCCGTGCCGGTAGTGGGCAGCCTCACCCCTCGGGCACAACTGCGCAAGCTTAGGTGCACCGGCCGACATTGCCAAACTCAGTCGAATACTCCCGAGACCATGTCGGTGAACGCGGTGCCCGCGGTCAGCAGAAACACCAGGCTCACCGTCACCAGCAAACCCAGCACGACCAGCATCGCGACCGCAACCTTGACGTTGTTGCGCCGCCGATCGACGACTTCGTCACGCCAGCCCTGAGCGAGGATATGACCGGTGAGCGAGCCGGAGTTCTCCACTGAGGGGTTGGTGGTGAACGGCATGGTCATGTTGATCACGTCGTACCCACCGGCGCCGTACAGCGTGCCGCCGACAGTCCGCTGCTGCGGGACGGCGATCGTGGCCGAGGGGTCCTCCGGGCTCGGCTGCTCGGCCGGCCAGCCGGAAGGCGTTGTCTCCGTCGTCGAAGTCGCACCGAACAGCGGCCGGGTCGCACCCGTTCCGCCTACCCCGAACGAGGCCGATGCCCGGGACGAACCAGACGGCGGCATCGTGTACGCCGGCAGCCCGCTAGCAGACGCATTCCCCCCGCCAGCCGGCCATCCCGTCGCGGTCGAGCCCGCAGCGGCGCCGCCGACCACCGTTCCGCCGGCTGCTGTTCCGCCGGCCTTCGTTGCGCTGGTAGCGGTTGCGTCCGCCATCGGTCCCGCTGCCGGGATCGTGGGCGGGGGCGGAAAGATCGGCTGAGGCGGTCCGGGGACGGGACTCGGACCGGGCGGAGGCGGCACCGGGCCCGGGCCGGGCCCCGGCGGGACTGGCGACGGCCCCGGACCGGGCGGCACCGGGAACGGTCCCGGACCGGGCGGCACAGGCGACGGACCCGGACCGGGCGGCACCGGCGACGGCCCAGGAGAGGGCGAAGGCGTGGGGCCCGGGCCGGGCCGGACCGGGCCGGGCGGTGTAGGCCGCGGTGTAGGCGCCGGACCAGGGAACGGATTGGGACCGGGGAACGGGGTCGGGCTCGGCGGCTGGGGCTTCGGGAAGGGGTCCGGCGGCCGCAGAGGCTCGGGCGTCCCAGGTTCCGGCCGGGCCGGCTCAGGGCGGACCGGGGGCACCGGCACCGGCCGCGACGGCTCGGGACGTTCGGGCTTGCCAGGCTCCGGCGTCGGCTCACCGGGCTGAGGTTCGGCGGGTTCCGGCTCGGAAGGCTTGGGATCGCCCGGCTCGGCAGGCTGGGGCTCATCCGGTTCGGACGGCTTCGGGTCGTCCGGCTCGGCCATCTGCAGTCGGCCGAGCTTGACTGGCTGCGGGTTGCCCGCGTCGGTCGGGTTGCCCGCGCCGGCTGGGTCGTCCGCGCCGCTCGGGTTGCCCGCGCCGGCTGGGTCGTCCGCGCCGGCGAGGTTGCCCGCGCCGGTCGAGTTGCCCGCGCCGGACGGGTCGGCCCGGTCGGCCGGCTTCAGGTCGTTGGGCTTGGCCGGCTTTGAATCGCCCTGGTCGGCCAGCTTTGGGTAATCGGATTCGCCCGGCCGCAAATCGCCCGACTTGGCTGGCCTTAGACCCGTTGGTTCGGCTAGTGCAAGATCGCCGGACTCCGGGCGGAAATGATCCGATTCGGACGGTCGCGGCTCGGATGGCTTTGGCAGCCCGGGCGCCGGCGTCGTGGCACCGGCCGGATTCGGCCTGACGACCGGGGCAACCGCACTGGCCCGGGTAGTGACGACGGGTGCGCCGGAAGCGGGCTTCGGCGCGGTGAAACCCGTCGGGTTGATGAGCTTGGCGCCGTTCCCGGCGACCTTGCCGCCATAGATCTTGGCTGGACCGCTGGGCCACCGGGCGGCGCGCGCCGCTTCGGCCGAGTCCGGGTGCACCGCGCCCGGAACGCTGGCCCGCGCTGCCCCGGCCGCAGGCTTGGTCGACAGCCGCCGCTCGGACGCGACGTCCGGCTCGGCACCGGGCAACGCCGCGGCCGGACCGACCGGTCGCGCAGAGCCACGCGCCGCAGGCGGCGCCGACGAGGCCCGAGCCGCGGGAGGCGCGGGAGGCGCGGAGGCCTGGGCTGCGGGAGGCGCGGAGGCCTGGGCTGCGGGAGGCGCGGAGGCCTGGGCTGCGGAGGGCTC
>DASWMR010000441.1:0-1793 GCA_036399635.1 Actinoplanes sp.
GACATGGCGAGGACCGTCCGGTTCAGCGCTGCGGGATGCGTACGCCGGTCACGCCGGCGTCGACCGGCAGCAGCGTGCCCGTGGTGGACGACGACAGCGGGCTGGCCAGGTAGACGAGGGCGTTCGCCACCTCGTCGGCGCTCACCAGCCGGCCCATCGGCTGGCGGGCCCGCAGCGCCGCGGCGGCCGCCGCCGGGTCGTCGGCCGCGTCGAGCAGCCGGCCCACCCACGGGGTGTCGGCGGTGCCGGGGCAGACCGCGTTGATCCGGATGCCCTCGCCCACGTGGTCGGCGGCCATCGCCCGGGTGAGCGACGCGACCGCGCCCTTGCTGGCCGAATAGAGCGCCCGCTGCGGGATCCCGACCGGGTAGGCCACCGAGCAGGTGTTGACCACCGCGGCCTGCGGCGACTTCCGCAGGTGTGGCAGGGCGGCACTGGTCACCCGGGCGATGCCGATCACGTTCACGTCCAGGACGCGCCGCCACTCGTGCTCGTCGTTGGCGGTGACGTCGCCGGTCGCCCCGATGCCGGCGTTGTTGACGACGATGTCCAGCCGGCCGTGCCGGGCGGCCACCGCGGCGACCGCCGCCTCGACGGACGCGGTGTCGCTGACGTCGCAGGCGATGCCCAGCTCCGGATCGGGCGTCAGGTCGAGCGAGGCCACCGTGGCGCCGCGGCCGCGCAGCTCGGCGACCGTGGCCGCACCGATACCGCTCGCGCCGCCGGTGACCAGGGCGACCAGCCCGGCGAAGTCGTTCACCGGGGGGCCAGCACGACGCTGCGCTGGCTGCCGAGCCCGTCGATGCCGAGCTCCACCACGTCGCCCGGCTGCAGCCACACCTGGGGGTTCAGGCCCATCCCGACGCCCGGCGGGGTGCCGGTGTTGATCAGGTCGCCGGGCTCCAGCACGAGGTACTGGCTCAGGTAGTGCACGATCGTGTACGGGTCGAAGACCATCGTGCGGGTGTTGCCGGTCTGCCGGCGTACGCCGTTGACGTCCAGCCACATCCCGAGGTCGTGGACGTCTTTCACCTCGTCCGGGGTGGCCAGCCACGGCCCGGCCGGGTTGAACGTCTCGGCCGACTTGCCCTTCGACCACTGGCCGCTGCGCTCGATCTGGAACACCCGCTCGCTGACGTCGTTGACCAGCACGTACCCGGCGATCGCGGCGGCCGCGTCGGCGGGGGAGTCGAGGTAGCTGGTGCGGCTGCCGATGACGATGCCCAGCTCGACCTCCCAGTCCAGCTTGGTGGAACCGCGCGGCTGCCGGATCGGGTCGGTCGGGCCGACCAGCGTGTTCGGCGACTTGGTGAACAGGATCGGCTCGTCCGGCACCGCCTGGCCGGTCTCCGCCGCGTGATCGCGGTAGTTGAGCCCGATGCAGAGGATCTGGTGCGGCCGGGCGAACGGTGCGCCGATCCGCTCGGCGGCCAGTCGCCGGGTGTCGCCGGCGGCGACGCGCTCGGCGACCGCCTCGCGCAGCCGGTCGTGCCCGCCGGCGAAGTACGCCGCGTCGAAGTCGGTGATCAGATCCGAGACGTCCACGTACGCGGTGCCGTCGACCCGGACCACCGGCTTCTCGGCGCCGACCGGCCCGATCCTCATCAACCGCATGCCTGCTCCCCCCGTCGGACCCGGCCCGCACGGGGAGTCCCGCCGGCGCGGGCGGCGGTAAGGTCCATGGTGTCCCCGATGCTAAACCGGTGATCCGGCGATCGGAAGGCGGTCCGCGAATGGCACCCCTGCGCAGTGACGAGTGGTATGCCGGTGACAATCGCAACTCCTACATCCAT
>DASWMR010000442.1:0-3427 GCA_036399635.1 Actinoplanes sp.
GTACGGCAATCGCCGATGCGCCACGATCGAAGGCGTACATCCAGGAGAGAGAGGCCCGATGTCGCTCAGCGGAGCCCACCGGTCGGCTTTTCGGCGCGAGGTGACACAGGATGGTCGCGTGTTCGCCATCCGCGACGCCGGCGGGTACCCCGCGCCGATCGACACTGACGGCCGTCAGGCCGTCCCGTTCTGGTCCAAGCCGACCCGCGCGCAGCGGGTCGTGGCCCACGTCGACGCCTACCGAGGCTTCGAGGTAGTGCCGCTGGCCGTCGACGAATGGATGGCCGGCTGGCTGTCCGCGCTGGAACGTGACGGCTTGCTGGTCGGGGTGAACTGGGCAGGTGCACGGGCCACCGGCTACGACATGACACCGGCGCAGGTGCTGCGCTGGTTCGCCGAGGTCGAGGAGCCCCTGGTTCCCGCCACCCGGCGGTAGTCCGGCACGCGGCTTACCCCTATGCTTGCGGCACGGCAAACAAAGGGAGCCCTCGTCGTGCGCAGCTTGCAGATCCTCGTGGTGGACGACGATGACGCCGATGCCCTCATGATCTCCGAGGCGCTCGAGGCCACCGACGGACAGGCGATCGTCGCTCGGGTGTCCGACGGCCGGGAGGCCCTCGACTACCTGCGCCGGGAGGGTCGCTTCGCCACCGCGCACCGCCCCGACCTGATCCTGCTCGATCTCAACATGCCGCGGATGGACGGGCGGGAGACGCTCGCCGCGATCAAGTCGGACGAGCGGCTGAAGGCGATTCCGGTGGTCATACTCACCACCTCGGGCGCCGAGCCGGACATCGCCTCCAGCTATCAGCACCGCGCCAACGCGTACGTGACGAAGCCGTTCGGCCTGGACGACTTCGAGGCCGCGGTTCGCCAGATCGACCGGTTCTACCGCGAGATCGCGACCCTGCCGCCGAGCAGCAACTAGCTCGTGTCGGCGGAGCGCGCCGGGGGTACCTGAAGCGCATGACCGACAACGAAGCACCCGAAGACCTCGGCGAACCGGTGGCCTACCTCGTGCTGAAGAACGGCACAGCGGTCTACGACCGATCCGGTGACCGGGTCGGCAAGGTCGAGCAGGTGCTCGCCGACGAGCAGGCGGACGTCTTCCAGGGCCTGCTCGTCAAGACCGGCTCGCACGGGCAACGCTTCGCCCCCGCCGACCAGGTGGACGGGCTCTTCGAACGTGGCGTGATCGTCGCCGAGCCGGCCGACCGGCTACCCGAGCCGCCCGGCGGCCAGCCGGCCCGCGTCGCCACCGAGGCACGCCCGGCCGGCGCGCTCCGGAAGGCCTGGGACTGGCTCATCCGGCCACACTGACGCTTCTCAGTGGTCGACTCGCGCGGCTGTCTCGGGGCGATACCAGCGCAGCAGGCAGGCGCCGACCGTCATACCGCCGCCGAACCCGGCGAGCAGCACCAGGTCGCCGTCGACCATCGCACCCGAACGGGCCGCGTCGTCGAGCGTCACCGGCACCGAGGCGCTGCCCACATTGCCGTAGCGGTCCAAGGTCATGTGCGTCCGCGCCGCCTGCAGCCCGGCCCGCTCCACCAGATCGCCGAGCATCACGCCGTTCGCCTGGTGCGGTACGAAGTGATCGACCTCCTCGGCCGCCACGCCCGCCCGCTTGAGCATGCCCTCCAACGCCGGCGGCACCTCACTCGCGACGAACTCGCTCACTCCGCGGCCGTACATCCGGAAGTAGTGATCGCCGTTCGCCACCGTCTCCGCCGAGGCGGGCAGCCGGCTGCCACCGGCGTCGACGTGAATGAGCCCACCGGCGTCGCCACGGGACGCCATCTCCAGTTCCTGAATGCCGTAACCGGCCGGCACGGCACCGAACACAGCCGCGCCCGCGCCGTCGCCGAAGAGCACCGCGGTGCGCCGGTCGCCGAAGTCCAGGATCCGCGAGTAGACATCCGACGCGATCACCAGCACCTTGGCGCCCGGGTTCACGGTCACCAGGCTGTTGGCGAGGGCCACACCGAACACGAACCCGGCGCAGACCACGTTGATGTCGAAACAGGCGGCCCGGGTCGCCCCGATCGCGTGCTGCACGAGCGTAGAGGTCGGCGGCTGCGGCGAATCACCGGTCGAGGTCGACACAATCAGAAAGTCGATGTCGCCGGCATCCAGCCCGGCGTCGGCGAGCGCCTGGCGGGCCGCGTGCGCGGCGAGGTCGGAGGCCGCTTCATCCGGCGCGGCAAACCGACGCGCCTTGATCATGGTCTTCCGCGCCACCCAATCCGGGTCGGCATCCGGCACCCGCCGCGCCAGGTCGTCGTTAGTCACCACTTCTGCCGGCAGATAAGACCCTGTGCCCAGAATGCCCACGCCCACGATGTCCCCCATCAGATCGGTTCGGGTAACACGGTACTCGTCACGCAGAGTGACACGCAGCCATGATCGTCGGTCCGCCCGTCCCCCTCGACGAGCCGATCGGAAGACCCTCAACACCTTTCCGAAACGCCATCCACCCAGACGTACGCGATGAGGTCCGCTCGCTGCGAGCCGACCTCCCCGAACCGGCCGCGCCGTGTCCGAAAATACCTATCAAGCTGCTAAGACACTGTCACTAGAGAACCGGACGGCCGCTTGACAGATGCCAGCAGGCGACCCTAACAGCCAAAGCCAGATTTCGACCACCAGCAGCGAGCGTCCCTGCACCGCACCTCGACGCCCGACCGCGGGCGAGGACATCATGGCGATCGCACTCCGTGTTGGCGCTCGCTACTCAATCCACGATGGCAACAGTCAGTAACAGCGGCCCGAGTTGCTCATGATCAAGCGTCGCGCCCGCGCCACGCGACCGCCTCTCCCGGTTCAAAGCGCCGGGATGCGGGACGTCGTTGGTCGGCCGTCTCAGCCGACGGAGCGTAGGCCGCTGTCGGCGCAGACGCCGGACATGTCGGTTGCTGCTGCACTTACCGCGGCTACCGCGTCGGGTTCGCCCTCGGCACCGCGGGACGTGAGCGCCGCGGCGTAGGCGGTGGCTAGGCGTTGGGCGGCGTCGGCTACCGGTGCGTCGGCGGTGCTCGCCGCGGCGACGATGCTGTCGATCACGCCGGGGTCCATCAGGGTGGCCGCGGAGACCGCCTCGCCGAGCAGGGTGCAGGTGATCGTGCCGGGGGGCTCGTCGACTGCCGGGCTGGAAAGGCTGGGAGCCAGGCCAGCCGAACCGGAGCCCGCGAGCACCGATCCCATCGGAGCCGGCATCGGCACCGACGCCGGGGACGCCTCCTGCGACGGAGCTGCATCTGAGCAGCCGCACAGCAAGGCGAGCACCAGGAAAAACGGGAACAAGCGCGGCATTTATCCAGATTAAGCACGCTCTACGGCGTACGGGCGCAAAAGGCCCGGCCGTCCCCGGCCGAGCCTTCACCGCTGAGAGTGACCCCTAAAGGGATGAGCCCTTCTGGTATTCCGC
>DASWMR010000443.1:0-4250 GCA_036399635.1 Actinoplanes sp.
CGGAATGGCTACTAATAGCCAGATTCCGCTCAGAGCCCCCGTCGCGTGGGCGTACTCCACTGTGTGTTCCACTCCGAAGGCCCCTTTAGTACTTGAGGAGGTTGGCGTCGTCGACGCTGGCCGACCGCCGACTCCGGAAGATCGACATGATGATGGCCAGGCCGACCACGACCTCGGCAGCCGCGACGACCATCACGAAGAACGAGATGATCTGGCCGTCCAGGCTGCCGTTGATCCGGCTGAAGGTGACAAGCGCCAGATTCGCCGCGTTGAGCATGAGCTCGATGCACATGAACAGCACGATCGCGTTGCGGCGGATCAGCACCCCGGAGGCGCCGATGGTGAAGAGGATTACCGCGAGTACGAGGTAATAGTCGGGTGTCATTTCTCGGTGCCCTTCAAAGCGGCCTCGGTCTCGGTCAGCTCGCGCACCGGGAGGATCGCCGAGATGCTCCGCTCCGACCCGTTGCCGTCCGGCAGCCGGGCCGGCGCGGCGACCGACATGGTGTTCGCATAGACGCCCGGGCCGGGCTTGGCGCCCGGGTAGGTGCCCGGCCGGAACCGCAGCTTCATCCGGGTGACCTGGTCGACGATGTCCGCCTTGGCCCGCTCGACGTGTGCCAGCACCATGGCGCCGACCGCGGCCGTGATCAGCAGGGCCGAGGTGACCTCGAACGCGAAGACGTACTTGGTGAACAGCAGCGCGGCCAGCCCCTGGACGTTGCCGTTGGCGTTCGCCGCGGTCAGCCCCACCGTGGGGTTGTCGCCGAGCGACCGGGCCAGCCCGGTGCCGACGAGTGCGGCGAAGCCGAGGCCGAGCACGATCGCCGCGATCCGCTGGCCGCGCAGGGTCTCGATCAGCGAGTCGGAGGCGTCCCGGCCCACCAGCATCAGCACGAACAGGAACAGCATCATGATCGCGCCGGTGTAGACGATGATCTGCACCGCGCCGAGGAACGGCGCCGCGTTGACCACGTAGAGGAAGCCCAGGCACAGCATGGTGAGCACCAGCCACAGCGCGGAGTGCACCGCGTTACGGGCGATCACCATGCCGAGCGCGCCGAGCACCGCGATCGAGCCGAGGATCCAGAAGGCGACCGCCTCGGCCGTGGAGACGTTGCTCATCGGACGACCTCCTTCGGCTGGTCGTGCCCGTCCGCCCGGCGCTGGGTGCCGGCGGTCTCCACCCGGTCGACGTGCTGCAGCGGGTCGGCGGCGTCGTGCGTGCCGGAGTCCGACCATGGCGCCCGCTCGGCACCGGCCGAGGTGCCCGGGTTGGTGAGCGCGCCGAGGTAGTAGTCCTTGTCGCTGTCGCCCAGGCGCATCGGGTGCGGCGGCTGCTCCATGCCCGGCAGCAGCGGCATCAACAGGTCTTCCTTGGTGAAGATCAGGTCCTGCCGGCTGTCCCGGGCCAGCTCGTACTCGTTGCTCATGGTCAGCGAACGGGTCGGGCAGGCCTCGATACAGAGCCCGCAGAAGATGCACCGGGCGTAATTGATCTGGTAGATGCTGGCGTACCGCTCACCCGGCGAGAAACGCTGCTCGTCGGTGTTGTCGCCACCCTCGACGTAGATCGCGTCGGCCGGGCAGGCCCAGGCGCACAGTTCGCAGCCGATGCACTTCTCCAGCCCGTCCGGGTGCCGGTTGAGGATGTGCCGACCGTGATAGCGCGGCGCCGGCGTCGGCGGGGAGAACGGGTAGTCGGTCGTGATGATCTTGCGGAACATGTGCGCGAAGGTCACGCCGAACCCCTTGAAGGAGCCGGTGAAAGTACCCACGTCACACCTCCTTGCTATCGGAGTCGCCGCCGACCGTGGCGGGGGCGCGTTCGGCCACCGCCCGGCGGGCCCGCGGGCTCGGGGGTACCTGCAGGTCCATCGGCGGGACCGGGAAACTGCCCGGTGGTCGCGCCGCCAACTGCTCCTCGATGGAGAGCTCACGTGGCTTGCGAGCGGCCGGCCAGAGCATCGCGACCAGCAGCACGACGACCACGATGCCGGCGATCGAGAGCCATTTGGCCTGCTGGGAGAACTCGGTGTTGGCGATCTTGACGTAGCTCAGGAAGAGGATCCACACCAGGCTGACCGGGATGAGGACCTTCCAGCCGAAGCGCATGAACTGGTCGTAGCGCATCCGGGGCAGGGTGGCCCGCAGCCAGATGAAGCCGAACAGCAGGATCAGCACCTTGGCGAAGAACCAGAGCAGTCCCCAGTAGCCGGCGTTGGCGCCGTGCCAGACCG
Source organism: Actinoplanes sp. (assembly GCA_036399635.1). Taxonomy (GTDB): domain Bacteria; phylum Actinomycetota; class Actinomycetes; order Mycobacteriales; family Micromonosporaceae; genus Actinoplanes. The sequence goes on from DASWMR010000443.1 coordinate 2,241, forward strand.
CGGTGATCGGCCAGGGGGCGCGCCAGCCGCCGAGGAACAGCGTCGTGCAGAACGCCGAGACGGTGATCATGTTGATGTACTCGGCGAGGAAGAACATCGCGAACTTGAACGACGAGTACTCCGTGTGGAAGCCGCCGACCAGCTCGGACTCCGCCTCGGGCAGGTCGAACGGGGCCCGGTTGGTCTCACCGACCGCCGAGATGCAGTAGATGAGGAAGCTCGGCAGCAGCAGCAGCGCGTACCAGCTCGGGGTGGTGGTCTCCCAGCCGAGGATGGTGATCGGGTTGCCGCCGGCCTGGGCCGCGACGATCTGCGAGGTGCTCATCGTGCCGGCGGTCATGAAGACCGCGACGATCGACAGACCCATCGCGACCTCGTACGAGATCATCTGCGCGCTCGACCGCAGTCCACCCAGCAGCGGATAGGTCGAACCGGAGGCCCAGCCGGCCAGCACCACGCCGTACACGCTCATCGAGGAGCAGGCCAGCAGCACCAGCACCGAGACCGGCACGTCGGTGAGCTGCAGCGCGGTCTGGTGACCGAACATGTTCACCACACCGCTGAACGGGATCACCGCGAACGCGGTAAACGCCGTGGTGCAGGAGATCACCGGAGCGATGAAGTAGACGACCTTGTCGGCCGTCTTCGGAATGATCTCTTCCTTGAACGGCAGCTTCAGGCCGTCGGTCAGGCTCTGCAGGATGCCCCACGGCCCGACCTGGGTCGGGCCGGGTCGCACCGCCATGTAGGCCACGACCTTGCGCTCGTAGACGATCGTGAAGAGCGTCAGGAGCAGCAGGGTGACGAACACCAGGAGCAGCTTGACGAGCGTGAGCCACCAGGGATCGTTCTCGAACGTCGCCAACGTCGGATCTTGGGCGGTGGCCGCCAGGATCATCGAGTTCATCGGATCGCCCCATTCAGCCGGGCCTTGTCCTGCGACCCGGCGGAGTCGCCGGCGCCAGACCCAGCGAGGATCGGGCCCGGTACGCCGGCCGACAGCCGGACCACCGCACCCGAGGTGACGCCGAGGCTGCGGCCCAGGGCCGAACCCGGCGAGTTGGTGGGAAGCCACACCACCTGCGGGGGCAGGTCGGTGATCGCGGCCGGGAGAGTGATCCCGCCGCGGTCGGTGCTGACGGTGACCGGGTCACCGTCAGTCACGCCGAGGGCCGCGGCGAGGTCCTTGCCGATCCGCGCCAGCGGCAGTCGGGCGGTGCCGGCCAGCACCGGGTCGCCGTCCAGCAGCGAGCCGTCGTCGACCAGGTGGTGCCAGGTGGCGAGCACGGCCTCGTGCTCGCCGGGCTTGGCCGGGGCGACCGCCGCCACCGAGGGCGCCGCCGGGCGGGCGGTGCTGCTCGGCGGCATCGAGCCCAGCTCGCGGCGGATCGTCGTGACGTCGCCGGTGCCCAGGGCGATGCCGGTGGTCGCTCCGTGCGCGACGGCGGGGTGGTCGGCGGGGACCTCCATCAGGGCCGCGATGGCCTCGAGGACCCGCCCGTCGGTCATCGCCGTGCTCGGCAGCACGGTCTCGAAGGAGCGCAGCCGGCCCTCCCAGTCCATGTACGTGCCGGACTTCTCCTGGGCGGGTGCGACCGGGAGGACCACGTCGGCGCGCCGGGTCACGGCGCTCTCCCGCAGCTCCAGGCTGACCACGAAACCCGCCTCGGCGAGGGCCCGCTCGGCCAGCACCGGGTCGGCCAGGTCACCCGGGTCGACGCCGGCCACCAGCAGGCCACCGAGTCGGCCGTCCGCGGCCGCCGCGATGATGCCGTCGGTGTCCCGGCCGGCCGCGCTGGGCAGGGCGTCTGGGCCGATATGCCAGGCGCGGGCGAGCTCGGAACGGGCCGCCGGGTCGGCGACCGGACGGCCGCCGGGCAGCAGGTTGGGCAGGCAGCCGGCGTCCACCGCACCGCGGTCACCGGCCCGGCGCGGCACCCAGGCGAGCCGGGCACCGGTGCGGGCGGCGAGCGCGGCCGCGGCGGAGAGTCCGCCGGGCACGGTGGCCAA
>DASWMR010000444.1:0-3377 GCA_036399635.1 Actinoplanes sp.
GTGCACGATCCGCCCCTCGGCCTCGACCCGCGGACCCCCGTGCCGGGCCGGTCGGAGACCGATGCGTTCCCCTTGCACGCGTACGCCTGCAAGCCGCGGCACCAGCGCGACACACCTCCGGAGAATGGCCGCCGCGCCCTCGGGGTCCGGTTCGGTGCCCGGCCGCGAGGGGTCGAAGGTCCCACCGAGCACGACGTCCGCGCTGCGCGGATGCACATAGGTCATACCCTCGGGGTGGTCCTCGTCGCGCACCGACACGTCAAGCCCCGGGTTGTCCACCAGGACGACGTGCCCGCGCACCGGAAACACCGCCGGGTCCCCGCAGAGCCGGCCGGCAGCCAGCCCGGTCGCGTTGACCACGACGTCCGCCTCGGCGAGCGCCTCGGCCAGCCCCGCCGGGCGACGCCGAACAAGCCGCCCGCCCGCGCCGGCCACCCGTTGCTGCAGCCACCCAAGATAGGGGTCCATCTCCACCAGCGGGGCGGTGAAGTGCAGCTCCTGCGCGTACGGCCGGTGCCCGTCGACCAGAGCAACGTCCGCCACCGCCGGCGCCCACCACGGCAGCTCCGGTGCCGGGTGCCGCAACAGATTCCGGGTGCGCCGCATGGTCACGGCGGGCGCCCCGGCAGCGGCCTGGCGCGCGAATTCGGCGTACGTCCCGGTCGCCCATCGCAACACCCGCGGGTCGGCGTCGGTCTTCGTGGGATGCCAGACCGCCGCGGCGATGGCAGACACCGTCTCGCGTACATCGTGGGCCGTCCAGACGGTGACCCGCGCGCCGCGCTCCTGAAGCCGGCAGGCAGCGGTCAACCCAATGATCCCCCCACCCATCACGATCACCTCAGGCACGGCAGAGCCCCCCGAGCCTGGCACAGCCGCCGCGGGCGATGGCGCCGCTGTGGCCCGTGTGCTGCCGTCGTCATGCGTTGATACTGCGGCATGGGTTGATCCTGCGGCACGGGTTGATACGCGGCATGAGTTGATACTGCGGCTCCGCTCGGCTAGTGGCCAATTCCGCTGGTCACGATGCGTTCCGGAGCCGTCCTGGACGCGACCTTGGCCGGGCCGCCGAGCGCGGCGATTGTCTCCACCCCGCCGCCCACGCCGGCTGCCGCGACCGCGGCGACGACCGCGGCCGCCCGCAGGGCGAACGCCGTTCCCCGCCCGCGGCCGGCCGCCGCCAGGTTGCGGGTCACCGCTCGGGGCAGGGTGTGGCGCAGGTAGGCCCGCTCGGTGTTGAGCTTCTGCCTGCGCGGCAGCAGCCCGGCCATCTGCACTTTGCCGCGGCCCTCGGCATAGCAGCGGTGCAGGAAGAACCGGAACGTGCTCCGGTCGAACGGCACCTCGTGCTCGATGAGCGCGTCCGGCACGTACATCCAGCGGCCGCCGCTCTCCGCACTCATCCGCAGGCACAACTCGGTGTCCTCCGGCCGGTTCTGCTCGCCGATCTTGCCGAATCCGGCCCGGAATCCGCCGACCGACATGAATACCGCGCGCCGCACCATCATGCTGGCCGACCAGACATTGCGAATCTCGGATATCGCGGTGGGCATTCCACCGTAGGACACCCCAACCGTCCAGAGCAATTCGTCCGGCAGCCAACGCGGCCGGATGTCTTCCCACGCCGGAATGATGCCGCCACCCGCACCGACCACTTCCGGATCAGCGAACGGCGTCAGCAGATTTCCCAGCCAGGCGGAATGGGCAACAGTGTCGTCATCGAGAAAAGCGATGAGCGGTGTGTCGGAATGGAATGCGCCGGTGTTCCGGGTGCCCGACGCGCCGCGCGCAGACGAGTTCGGCAGCACGGTGACGCCTGGAATTTTGGCCTTTACCAGTGCGAACAACGCCGGGTTGTGGTCCACCACAACGATGATCTCAGCAGCCGCGACGTGCTGGGCCCGCGCCGAGTCGACCGCGCGCACCAGGGAATCCCAGCGTCGCTCGGTAGGCGTCGGTATGACGATGCTGACGTCCTTGCCGGAAAGAGGTGTCACCGGACGCTCCAGTCAGAAAGACGGCCGAATGCGGACCCGGAAACGCGCCGCACATCAGACCTGGTGACCCACGCCACCGCCGGGAATCAGAAACACACGGGCCAGATGCCGATCGCCCGCATGCCGGAAACTACCGATCAAGTCTGTGAATTCCATTAGATTGGCCGCACAGAAAGGTTCGTGCACCACGCCGAATAGCACCAAAGATGCAGTTAGCGTCGCGTGGGTCTGAAGTGATCTGACGGTCCGGGCACAGGACAGCGCGGCACGAAAGACAGCGCGGCACGAAAGACAGCGCGGCACGAAAGACAGTGCGGCACGAAAGACAGCGCGGCCGGCAGGAGCGGGCGCGGATCGGTGCCAGACCGTGTGGTCGACAGGGGCGATCCGTTGGGTCGGCAGGCAGTCGCGGGCGGTGACCAGTTGTGGGTGCGGCGCGTCAGGTGGTGCGGACCGCGCCGGCTCTTCAGCAGCTCGACTAGCTCGGCCGGAGTGAAGTCGGTCAGCCGGACGGTAAGCCCGTGTACGGCTCGAGTGGCTCCTGCGCCTGCAGTCCGATCAGGTGGGTGGTCGCCTGCTCGGCGGGGATGGGCAATGGGATCAAATAGGAGACGGCCGACCGCCCTGGGAGATCACGCAGATGTTGCGGATCATCAACCTTGGGCGACCGGCCGCCACCAAACCCGACGGCTCCGCGGAGCCGTCGGACCGTCACTAACTAATCAGAGGGGACGGATGTTTTCCGCCTGCAGTCCCTTGGCACCCTGCGCGACGTCGAACTCGACGCGCTGGTTTTCCTCGAGGCTGCGGAAGCCGGACGCGGCGATGGCGGAGAAGTGCGCGAACACGTCGGCGCCACCGTCATCCTGCGTGATGAAGCCGAAACCCTTGTCACCATTGAACCACTTGACTGTACCGGTAGCCATGACCTGCTCCTGTCGACTCGTGAGGGACCACACCTTGCGGAACCTCGCGCCGCCGAATTGATTACCCCCGGGAGGTCCGAGTACTGACGCAGCACAAAAAGCCTGATGGGCTGAGATGCCCGTCAGGCGTCGAGAACGTCTAAGGAAATCAAAACTGCAACGAGGCCAAAACTAGCACACCCATCCGGGCGGTGCCGGCCGGCGGGCTTTGCGCGTGTCGCACTCGGCACCGTCCGAGCAGCATCAAGCACGACGCTGACCGGGACCATCAAGCACGGCGTCCAGCGGCACCATCAAGCCGAACGGGCACCAGCAGAACCAGGCGGGCAACATCAAGTCTGCACCTTCCGGAGAACTGGCCCGAGAACCCGCCTTCACTCTGCCGTGGACAGTCACGCAGATGTATGTTCCAAGTTACAGCTCTGGACCCCGGCTGGCCGCCGCCCGCACTTCT
>DASWMR010000445.1:0-5080 GCA_036399635.1 Actinoplanes sp.
GGACGTGACGATCACCGTGGCGGCCAACGCCGCCGCACCGGGCTACATCTTCTTGACCCCGGCCTCCGGGGCCGGCCTCTGGGGGCCGCTGATCGTCGACGACAAGGGTTCGCCGATCTGGTTCAAGAAGGTGCCCGACCCGGCCACCGTGGCGATCGACTTCAAGGTGCAGCGGTACCGCGGCAAGCCGGTGCTGACCTGGTGGGAGGGGACCATCGGGGGCACCGGCGGGCAGGGCGTCGGCCAGGGTGAGTTCGTCATCGCCGACACCTCCTACCGGGAGATCACCCGGGTCCGCGCGGCCGGCACCGAGCAGGCCGACCAGCACGACTTCGTGATCACCGGACGGGACACCGCGCTGTTCTGGGTCTACGACCCGATTCCGTACGACCTGAGCCCGGTCGGCGGCCCGGCGGACGGCGTCCTGCACGACGGGGTGATCCAGGAGATCGACATCGCCACCGGCAAGCGGCTCTTCGAGTGGCGCGCCAGCGAGCACGTCGGCCTGGACGAGTCGTACGCCCCGCTGCCACAGGGCGACTCGGCGCATCTGCCGTACGACTACTTCCACGCGAACTCGGTCGGGGTGGCCGCGGACGGCAACATCCTCATTTCGTCGCGGCACACCTGGACCAGCTACAAGCTCGACAAGTCGACCGGCGCGGTGATCTGGCGGTTGGGCGGCAAGAAGACGGACTTTCGGCTCGACGAGCAGAGCAAGTTTTCCTGGCAGCACGACTTCCGGCAGCGGCGGGACGGGTCGTACAGCGTCTTCGACAACGGCGCCGGGGTGACCAAGGTCCGCGCCTACTCCCGCGGGCTGGTGCTCAAGCTCGACGAGTCGGCGCGGACGGCCACCTTCGTCGCCGAGTACGTGCACCCGGAGAAGCTGTCTGCGCCCACCCAGGGCAACTTCCGCGAGCTGGCGGACGGCGGCTCGTTCATCGGCTGGGGCCAGATGCCGCACTTCACCGAGCACGGTGCGGATGGCAGCGTACGGCTGGCGGGTCATCTGCCCTTGGACAACCAGTCGTATCGCGCATACAAGTCCGAATGGACCGGCGTGCCACTCGACCAGCCGGCACTCGGCCTGCGGGTGGAGAACGGCAACGTCGTGGTCAGCGCCAGCTGGAACGGCACCACCAAGGTGAGCAAGTGGCGGGCCCGGTCGGGCGGCCAGCCGGGCGCGTTGTCCGGCGCGGTCGAGGCGGCGAGATCCGGCTTCGAAACCACCCTCACGGTCAACGGCACCGCCGAGTACGTGGTCGCGGAAGCGCTGGACGCCACTGGCAACGTCCTGGGTGCCTCCTCAGCCATTCCGGTGCGCGTCTAACCGGATACCTCCTGCTCTTTGTGGTGGGCGATGGCGTCTGCTGTTCAGCGCAGCGCCTCGCGGCCGGAGAACATCACGCTGGCGGCCAGGAACGCGGCGTTGACCAACGTGAACAGTCCGACGAACCAGATCGTCCACTGGGGTGCAACGGTGAGGACGAGGCCGGCCAGGGCGATCACCGCGCCGTAGTCGCGAACCAGCTTGACGAGTCGGACCGGCAGCGAGCGACTGCTGACCATGCTCGCGGCCTGGTCGCCGGACTGCATCACCGACGTGACAAGGTTGACCATCCAGGTGCCGGCGAACGCGGCCAGCAGCCAGGCCGGGGTGTCCGGCACCTGCGCCTCGGCGGTCGCGGCCAGCGCCGAGACCAAAGCAATCTGCACGGCCACATCGCAGAGCACGTCCAGGCGGCCGCCCGCCGGGCTCGTCTGGCCGGTCACTCGCGCCAACTGGCCGTCCGCGCAGTCGAAGGCGTACGCCAGTTGCCAACCGACCAGGGCGACCAGGCCGATCGGCCAGGCCCAGATCTCGCCGTCTGCCACCGGGCCCGCGGTGACGATCACGATGGCCGAGGCCAGGCAGCCCAGGCCCAGGTTGAAGACGGTCAGCACGGACGGTGCAAGCCGGCGCTTGTGGCCGCCGACGGCGATGTGGGAGCCGATCCGCTGGCTGAATGCCTCGCTGAACAGGCCGCCGCCCCGGTTGACCGCGTAATAGTCGGCCGCCGACGGAGTGGCGGGGTCAGCGGTGGGCGACGGCGTCGACATAGTCGGCCAGCTTTCGACGAGTCTCGTCCGGGGTCATCGCGAGATGCTCCAGGATCGTGTAGCGGTCCGGGCGGGTGCGCGGGGCGAAGCCGACGACCTCGACAAACTGCTCGGCGGTCAGGCCGACGTCGGCGGGGGTGCGCGGCAACTGGTGCCGACCCAGGCAGTCGGCCATCTGGGCGAACCGGCGCTCGTCGCCGCGCAGGAACGTGCAGAAGAGTGCGCCCATGCCGGCCAACTCGCCGTGCGAACCGGTGCCGGGGTAGAGCGTGTCGGTGGCGTGCATGATCTCGTGGCAGCCGCCGCTGGCCGGTCGGCTGCTGCCGCAGACCGCCATGGCCAGGCCACTGGAGATCAGCGCCTCGGCGAGCACCGTGACGAACGCATCGTCGGACATGTCGCCCGGCATGGTCAGCACTGCCTCGGCGCCCATCCGGGCCAGCGACGCGGCGAGGCCGTCGACCGGCTCGCCGCGCACCTCGCGGGCCAGCTCCCAGTCGGCCAGCGCACTGATGTTGCTGATCACATCGCCGATGCCGCCGCGGTTGACCCGGTCCGGGCCGGCCTCGACGAAGTCCAGGTCGACGATCACGCCGAACGGGAGGTGCACCCCGTACGAGCCCTTGATGCCCTCGTTGATGAGGCTGGCCACCGGTGAGGCGATGCCGTCGTTCGCCAGGCTGGTGGCGACCGAGATCATCGGCAGGCCCCAGCGGTTGGCGGCGTATTTCGCCGTGTCCACCGTGGTGCCGCCGCCGATGCCGACCACCGCGTCGTACTGCCGGGAGCGCAGCTTGCCGGCCAGCTCGAGCGCCGAGTCGATCGTGCCGCCGCCGGTGGTGAAGACGTCCGCCGAGGTCAGCGACGGGCGGATCATCTCGGCGATCCGCTCGCCCAGCCCGGGGCCGACCACCACCGCCACGTCGCCACCGGCCGAGACCCGGCCGTCGGACAGGATCCGGCCCAGATCGGCGACCGCGCCCCGCCGGACGTGGATGTGCAGCGGCGCCTGCACGCTACGGGCTAGTAGCGGCATGCGATCTCCCTGGCTTTCGCCAGGTCTTCGTGGTTGTCGACTTCCACCCAGGGCACCTCGCCGATCTCCGCCGCCCGCACCTCGCCGCCCCGGTTCGCATACTCCTGGAAGCCGTCCTCGTAGTAGAGGTCCGGGTCGCGCTCCCAGGTCGCCTTGAGCGCGTCGGCCAGCGCGGACGCCGCGGCGGCCTCGATGATGTTGGCGCCGATGTACTCGCCGTACGCGTCGGTGGGTTTCATCAGTTTCGTGATCTTAGTGAGCTGTCCATCCGCATTGAAGACAGTCTTCATCTCTTCGTCAGCAAGCTGCTTGACGGTGTCGATGGCGAGCAGGATGCTCGGGCCGCGCTTGGCGAGGAGGGTCTTCTCGACGCTTACCGGATGCACGGTGTCGCCATTGACCATCAACGCACCCTGCGCGAAGTGGTCACGGGCGAGCCAGAGCGAGTACGCGTTGTTCCACTCCTCGGCCTTGTCGTTCTGCACAAGGCTGATCTTGACGCCGTACTTGTCCTCGAACATGGCCTGTCGCACCTCGACCGCGCTGGCGCGGTAACCCACCACGATCGTCACGTCGGTGAGTCCGGCGGCCGCCAGGTTGCGGAGCGAGATGTCCATGATCGTGGTGTCGCCGTCGACCGGGACGAGAGCCTTCGGCAGTGTGTCCGTGTAGGGGCGGAGCCTGCGGCCGGCGCCGGCGGCGAGGACCAGTCCGATCATGGGGTGGATCTCCTATCGAGTGGTACGCGCAAGGTAATCCCGTGAGGATAACTGTCCGTGTCTCATAGCCCGGACGGTGCGAGCCACGAAAAAATTCCGTCGAGGCTGCTCGTAAGCTGATGGGTATGACCGCTGAGCAGCTGATCTCCTTCGCCCGTGGCGCTCCGTCGCTGGACATCATCGACGTCGAGGGCCTCAAGGCCGCCGCTACGCGCGCCTTTGACGCCGATCCCGCCGGAGTGACCGCTTACGGCACGTCCGTCGGCTACGTCCCGCTGCGCCGGTGGATCGCCGCGAAGCACGACGTCTCCGAGGACCAGGTCATCGTGACCAACGGGTCACTGCAGGCCGACGCGTTCCTCTTCAACCACCTGGTGCAGCCCGGCGACGACGTCGTGGTGGAGCGGCCGACCTACGACCGTACGCTGCTCGGCCTGCAGAACCTCGGCGCCAAGGTGCACCAGGTGACGCTGCAGCCGGACGGCATCGACGTGGACGAGCTGCGCACGCTGATCGAGTCCGGGTTGCGCCCGAAGCTCGCGCACATCATCCCGAACTACCAGAACCCGGCCGGCATCACGCTGTCCGAGGAGAAGCGCCGTGCCTTGCTGGCGCTGGCCACTGAGTACGGCTTCACCATCTTCGAGGACGACCCGTACGTCGACATCCGGTTCCGTGGTGAGCCGCTGCCTTCGATGCTCTCGCTGGACGGCGAGGGTGTGGTGGTGCACGCCTCCAGCTTCACCAAGACGGTGTGCCCCGGCGTCCGCGTCGGCTACCTGATCGGCCCGGCGGCGCTGATCGACGCGATCGCGAAGAAGGCGACGAACCTCTACATCTCGCCCGGCATGGTGTCCGAGGCGATCGTGCACCAGTTCTGTGTCTCCGGCGACATCGAGCGCTCGGTGCAAACGGTCAGCACCGCCCTCGGTGAGCGCGCCCGGGTGCTGGCCGAGTCGATCCGCGACCGGATCCCCGGCGCCACCTTCACCGAGCCGGACGGCGGCTACTTCCTCTGGGTGGACCTGCCCGCCGACGTGGATGTGGACAGGCTGTTCCCGGCCGCCATGAAGAAGGGTGTGGCGATCGTCAAGGGCAGCGACTTCCTGCTCGAGGGCGGCCGCAACTCGGTGCGCCTGGCCTACTCGGCGGTGACCCTCAACCAGATCGACGAGGGCGTGCGCCGGCTCGCCGAGGCGATCGCCGAGGTGCGCGGCTGACC
>DASWMR010000446.1:0-6353 GCA_036399635.1 Actinoplanes sp.
CTCTTACCACTCCTATGGGTATGACCGGGGATAGCTCTGGTGACATACGTCATAGGACTGTGCTTGATGTGGGCGTGGCAGTGACCGCCTCCCACTTCGTCGCGACCCGTCGTAGTGTCGACGGCATGGAGCAGCGGTGGACGAATGATGAGTTGGACCGGGTCGGCGAAGCACGGAGCTGCAGGTCGCCTCGTACCGCAAGGACGGCACGCTGCGCCCGTACGTGACGATCTGGGCCGTGCGGGCCGGCGACGATCTGTACATCCGAAGCGCCTACGGGCCGGACAACGGCTGGTACCGGCGAGCGGTCGCCGGTGGCACCGGCCGGATCCGCGCCGGCGGAGTCGAGCGGGACGTCAACTTCGCGGAGGCGGCGCCGGATGCCCACCCCGGCATCGACGCGGCCTACCACGCCAAGTACGACCAGTACGGGCCGGCAATCGTCGGGGTCAGCGCCGCGGCGGCCAACCTGCGCCTGCGGCCGCGCTGAATTCCCGCCCGGTTACGCCGAGCAGCCCGACCAGGAACTGGATGGGACGCCGGCGCCGTTCGCTCGGGTCTCTACCAGCCCTGTCGGGCGACGGTGGCACGGCATCCGTGCGGGGGTGATGACGGTTCGCGGATTGCGGCGAGCCGGCACCGATCGCCGGGCCGCATCCGTGTGCTGCCTGTTAGGAGAGGCCGGCGACGCTGACGTCCGGACGCGCGGAGCGCTCTGGCACGCGAGTGAGCGGCGCCAACTGCACCGTCCAGGTGCGGGCTGCCCCGACGACCGTGATCGCCCGGCAGAGGAGGTCGCAACCCATTTGCGGGCTACCTTCGGCGAAGCCGCGATTGATGATGGAGATCGCCTTCGGGTGGTCACCCGCGTCCAGTGCATCGTTGAGCCCGGCGGTCAGTACCGCGGCCAATGCGGCGTGGAAACTGTCCGCGCCCCTCTGGCGAAGAGTCTTGGTGGGTTCGCCCAACGGTGCCCTGGGGGTCGTTGGCGGGGCCGACACGAAGGTCATGCGTCCTCCTGTGCTATTGGTGGTGCTCGGTCAGGCAGCCGCACGGCGTACACCCTGCGGCGAGGTCCGTCGGACCCGCATAGGGCGATTTGCCGGCTTTGTACGGCAATAACGGCGAGGATCGCGCAAGATCGCGGATGGACGCCGATGCAGAGAGGCCGTCACGTCTGCGCCGGCACGCCCGACGGGCGACCCGCCAGCGAAGCCGGACGATCTGATCCATTGACACTACGCGCACCTGAGATCAATGCGAAGCGGTGCGGATGCCGACCGGCGACGAGGGCCGGCCGAGCGGGCGGTCAGCCGAGGCACCGTACGGACACGGCAAAGTGGACTCGCTGCGGCCCGTCGAACCTCTGATGCAGGGCATCCAGCTCAACGCGGCGCCGGTCCTCCCGCACCGGATCGTCGGGCCTGCCGACCAGGCAAGGCGGGAAGTTCTGGTCGTCGGCGATGACGTGGTAGAAGGTCTGGTCGCCCTCGGGATCACGTGGTTTGCCGTCTTTCTGAAAGGCGATGAGCCGGGTCAGCTGGTTCGACCACGACACCGTGCCGGTCAGCCGCTCGGCGGAGGCCGTGTGGCGGTCCCGGAAGTGCCAGGTAAGCAGCCCTCCGACAAGGGCTCCCACGAGAAGCAGCCCGACACCGATCGAGATTCGGCGTGCCGGTGTGTGGAAGGCCCCCGCCACAGAGAGCTTCGGCATGCGCGCACCCTAACGCCTCCCGGATCTTGACCGTAAAGCGCCAGCGTGCGAAATACGGCCCGGATTCCTGGCCAGTTCGACGTTGTCCTCTACTGGAACGGGTTCGGAGTCGGCCCGGAGGCCGATCAGCAACCGCTACTCGGCAGGTTGGGACTGCACCCAGCGTTGAATACGAGGCCTTCACCACCGCGCAGGCGACCTACGGCGAGGAGGCGGTAGGCCTCTGAGCGAAGCTCGTCTCAGCCGACGTTGTGCTTGGGGGCCGCATCAGCGCAGGTAGGTGGCGAGTGGAAGCTGCAGCTGCCGGATGCCGTCGGTCACCAGCTTGGCCATCTCGCCGGCGCCGTACTCGGAGAAGTGGGTGTTGTCGGCGACGCCGTCGGTGGCCGTGGTCAGGTAGATCCGGCTGGAAGCGGAACTGCCCAGGCCCTCGACGAGCGCCTCGCTCTTGGCCGTGAGGTCGATCAGCGGCACCTGGTTGGCGGCGGCGACCGCGCGCATCTCCGCGGGGAGGTTGACGCCGAGCCCGTTGACATGCAGCGCGGTCTCGGTCAGGGCCGAGCCGGAGAACAGCCGGCGGACCGGCGGTGTCACCAGGACCGGGATGCCGCCCTGCTGGCGGACCCCGGTGACCATCGCGGTCAGGTTGTCCCGGTAGGCCGCCGCGGTCGTGGTCTTGTCGTTGTGCCCGAACTGAATGAACGCCAGGTCACCGGCCCTGATCAGCGGGCGCATGGTGGGGAAGAGCGCCGCGTTGGCCCGGAAGCTGGCCGAGCTTTCGCCGGAGTCGGAGTAGTTGGCGATGGAGGCGCCCGGCCCGATCGACGCGGTGAGGATCTGACCCCAGCCGGTGTACGGGATGGTCATCTGGTCGCAGACTGTCGAGTCACCCGCTAGGTAGGCCACCAGCGGTTTGCTTGCCGGGGTCACGGTCACGGCGGAGACTGAGGGTGCGGTGCCGTCGAAGGTGAGCGTCAGCCCGGGGGTGCCGGCGGTGGGGTCGGTGGGCTGGCCCTGGGGGGTGCGGACGTTCACCGTTGCCTGGTAGGTGCCGGCGGCGCCCGGTGCCAGGATCCGGCGGCGGGTTTCCACGGAGAGGCCGGTGCCGGCGCCGGTCGTCGCGGTGACGTCGTAGTTGCCGGGGGCGACGTCGAACTGGCAGATGATGGGGGCGGTTCCGGTGCAGCCGGCGGGCATCGCCGCGGCGCTCGCCGGCAGGGCGAGCAGGCCCAGGGCGGCGGCCGCGCCGGCGCACGTGGCACCGGCCAGCCAGGAACGAGCGGGGGATGAACTCATGTACCTAACTCCTTGGGGGAAATCGCGCGAGGACCGGCAGCGGTCGGGGATTCAGCCGGTCGGTGCGGCGATTCAATGGGGGCGGCGTCGGCGGGTAACCGCCTGATATGTATCGACGAACGTGATTGTATGCGCGCCAGCCGTACGTCGCCCTGACCGCCCGCCGCGACGTGCGGTTCGAGAGCGCCTGCCCGCCGATGCTGACCGGCGCGTCGAGCAGGGACAATTGCTTTCCGTCGACACCGTCCGCGTCGAAGCCCGTGGCACCTGGTTCGAAAACGCCCGATCACTGTCTGAGGAGCCCACCCTGAACACCGTCCATGGCGTCATCGACGTCGATCTCCCCGGCCCGCGCATCAACCGGCACATCTACGGCCAGTTCGCCGAGCACCTCGGCCGCTGCATCTACGGCGGGTTCTTCGTCGGCGAAGACTCCGAGATCCCGCACAAGGGCGGCATCCGGCTCGACGTGGTGGAGGCGCTGCGGGCGATCGCCGTGCCCAACCTGCGCTGGCCCGGTGGCTGCTTCGCCGACGAGTACCACTGGCGCGACGGCATCGGGCCGCGCGAGCAGCGGCCTCGCATGGTCAACAGTCACTGGGGCGACGTGGTGGAGGACAACAGCTTCGGCACCCATGAGTTCATGGCGCTGTGCGAGCTGCTCGGCGCGGAGCCGTACATCTCGGTCAACGTCGGCAGCGGCACCGTCCGCGAGGCGAGCGAGTGGGCCGAGTACCTCACCCGCGGCGACGACAGCCCGATGGCCGCGCTGCGCCGGTCGAACGGCCGCGACGAGCCCTGGCCGGTGCGGTTCTGGGGGTTGGGCAACGAGCCGTGGGGTTGCGGCGGCGGCATGGGACCCGAGCGGTACGCCGACCTGGCGCGGACCTTCGGCACCTACAGCCGGGACCACGGCGGCAATCGGCTCTACCGGGTCGCGGCCGGCGCGTCCAGCGACAACTACCGCTGGACCGAGGTGCTGATGAAGGCACTGGGCCGTGAGCTCGGCTCCGGGAAGACCGTGGGGGAGGGCAGCGGGACGTTCCAGGCGATCTCCTTCCACCACTACACGCTGTCCGGGCCGTGGGAGCGCAAGGGCAGCGCCACCGAGTTCGACCTCGAGGAGTACTACTGGACGATGGTCAAGGCCGCCCAGATCGAGGAGATCCTTGCCGGCCACGCCCGGATCATGGACGCCTACGACCCGGCGAAGGCGATCGGCCTGGTGCTGGACGAGTGGGGCACCTGGTTCGACGTCGAGCCGGGCACCAATCCGGGCTTCCTGTTCCAGCAGAACACGTTGCGTGACGCGCTCGTCGCCGGCGTGCACTTCGACGCGTTCCACCGGCACGCCGACCGCCTGGTGATGGCCAACATCGCCCAGACCGTGAACGTGCTGCAGGCCATGCTGCTCACCGACGGCAAGGCCCTCGTGCTGACGCCCAGCTACCACGTATTCGCGATGAACAAGGACCATCAGGACGCCGAGTCGCTCACCCTGCGGCTGACCAACCCCGCACCGGTACGCCGAGTGGCGACCGCCGAGCTGGACACGTTCTCGGCCACCGCCAGCCGCAAGGACGGCCAGCTGCTGATCTCGCTGACGAACCTGGACGCGGAAGCCGGGCTCGCCGTCGAACTCGACCTGCGCGGCGCGGAGTTGGGAACTCCGACGGCGACGGTGCTCAGCGCGGACAGCCTCAACGCCCACAACACCCCGGACGAACCGAACGCGGTGGGGCCCCGGCCGCTCGACGCGCTCGCCCTTGACGGCAACGTCCTGCGGGTGCAGCTGCCGCCGCACGCCTTCGCCACCGTCGCGATCCCGGTGCGCGGCTGACCTTCGACGACCGCACCGGCACACAAGACCAAAGTGGTGCCCAGCACCAACGGCGCTTCCCACTGCTCGATCGGCACCGCTTCGATCGGCACCGCTTCGATCGGCACCGCCGAGTTTATGGACAAACCGGTATGTAGACGGGGCCGGCAGCATCGACGATCGTGGATCAGAACGGTCCGGCGCACGGTGGTGCCGGCCACCCACGATCGAGGTGCCGATGACCAGGTTCCTTCTCCATCAGCGCTCGCGTCTCCGTCGGCTGCTGGCCGCCGGAGCGGCCGTCCTGCTCGTGCTGCTCGGTGCCGGGCTCGCGACGCCCGGCAGTGCCACCGCGGCCGTCCCGGACACCGTCGAGCTGGCCTACTACGACGTCACGTCGCCGTCCACAACCGTCGGCTATCTGGCCGGTGACCTCACCCGGCGCGGCTACGACGTGCTCGAAGGGCCGCTGACGCACGGCGTACCGATCCTGGCGACCGCGGCCGACGCCCAGCGGTTGCGGGACCGCGGGTTGTCGGTGCGCTACGCCGGTCCGCTGCACCAGCCGGTGGCGGCGTCGTTCCGGGCCGCGGCCGGCACGTACTACGGCGGTTACCACACCGCGGCCGGGCACGAGACGCACAACCTCCAGGTTGCGGCGGCGCACCCCGACCTGGTCGTCCTGCACACCATCGGCCAGTCCTGGCGCAAGTCGCAGGGCGAGACCGGCCACGACGTCCAGGCGCTGTGCATCACCAAAATCGCGACCGGCGACTGCGCCCTGAACACCAGCGGTGCGAAGCCGAAATTCACCCTGATGGCCCAGATGCACGCCCGGGAGATCGCGACCGGCGAGCTCGCCTACAAGTGGATCGACTACCTGGTGGCCAACTACGGCACCAACACTGCGGTGACCCAGCTGATGGACACCACCGAGCTGTGGGTCATCCCGATCGCCAACCCGGACGGCGTCGACATCGTCTCGGCCAACTCGACAAGCCCGGTCGCGCAGCGCAAGAACGCGCACACCAACGGTTGCAGCGGCACCGGCATCGGCGTCGACCTCAACCGCAACTCGAGCTACAAGTGGGACGTCAACCAGGGCACCACCTGCAGCGAGACCTATCCCGGTGCGAGCGCGGCCAGCGAGCCGGAAACCAAGGGCATCCAGAGCTTGCTGAGCAGCATCTACCGCGACACGAAGGCCGCCGCCGACTTCACCGCGGCAACCACGGCCACCACCGGTACGTTCCTCACCCTGCACAGCTACTCCGAGCTCAACATCTACCCGTACGGCTGGACCAACACGATCGCGCCCAACAACACCGATCTCGCCACGATCGCCACGGCCATGAGCAAGTCCAACAATTACGACGTCGTGCACGGTGACGGCGGCCTGAACTACTTCGCGCCCGGGGCGACCGACGACTGGATCTATGGCACGCTGGGCGTTCCCGGCTACACCATCGAGGTCGGCCCCAACGCCTCCTCGTGCAGCGGCTTCTTCCCGCAGTACTCGTGCAT
>DASWMR010000447.1:0-3525 GCA_036399635.1 Actinoplanes sp.
GCGCTCACCCCGCGGGTGGCCCTGGGCATGGCGGCGGTCGGCAACTTCATCGGCGCCCACTTCGGCGCGAAGGTCGCCGCGACCGTGGGCAGTGGTCTGATCGAGTTGCCGCGCACGGTCCCCGGCCTGGGCATCGTCTTCGCGGGCGTGCTCGGTGCGATCACCTGGAACCTGATCACCTGGTACTTCGGACTGCCCTCGTCGTCCTCGCACGCCCTGATCGGCGGCCTGGTCGGCGCCACCCTGGTGGCCGGGCAGGGGGTGCAGTGGGACGGCATCGTCGAGAAGGTCCTGCTCCCGATGCTGCTGTCGCCGGTCGCCGGCCTGATCCTCGGCTTCGGTTTCATGCTGGCCGTCCTGTGGACCTTCCGGAACGGCCAGCCCGGCCGGCTCAACCGTGGCTTCCGGCACGCGCAGACCATCTCGGCCGCCGCCATGTCGGTCGGCCACGGCCTGCAGGACGCCGCCAAGACCATCGGCGTGGTCGTGTTGGCCCTCTACGTCGGCGGCTTCCAGGACTCACCGAAGCACATCCCCCAGTGGGCATACTGGACGTCGGCGACGGTGCTGGCGCTGGGCACGTACGCCGGCGGCTGGCGCATCATCCGCACCCTCGGCCGCAAAATCATCGACCTGCGCCCGCCCGAGGGCTTCGCCGCCGAAACGGTCGCCAGCACCATGCTCTTCATCTTCGGCATCGCGCTGGGCGCCCCGATCTCCACCACCCACACGATCACCTCAGCCATCATGGGCGTCGGCGCCACCAAGCGCCTGAGCGCGGTGCGCTGGAACGTGGCCGGCAACATCGTGATCGCCTGGGTAACCACTTTCCCCGCAGCGGGCCTGATCGCCAGCGTCGCCTACTTCGCAGTCCGCCCACTCTTCACCTGACCTCAGTACGCCACGCCTATCTCGTCGCGGATGGTGTCCAGCAGGGCCATTACCTCGAGTGTCGTGGTGTGCGGGACCAGTGGGCTCTCCAGCTCGCCGGCCAGGACGCAGCGCTGCACCTCGGCGGCCTCGAACTGGTAGCCGGAGCCCTCGAACGGGAACTCGAATGTCTCCGGCTCGCGGCCCACCCGGTTGAGCACGAACGAGCGCGGGACGAAGAAGCCCTCGGGCAGGTCGATCCGGCCGTCGGTGCCGGTGATCGAGGCGGCGTTGCGGCTGTTGCCGTTGATGCTGCAGGTGAGCGCCGCAACCGCGCCCGGCTGATAGCCGAGCAGCACACCGGTGTTCTCGTCCACGCCCTCCGGGGTCAGGTGCGCCCATGCCTGCACCGAGGCCGGCGCCCCCATCAGCAGGTGGACCAGGTGGATCGGGTAGACGCCGAGGTCCAGCAGGGCCCCGCCGCCCAGCTTGGGGTCGCGCAGCCGGCTCTCGACCGGGAACGGGCCCTGCAGGCCGAAGTCGGCGTGGATCGCGCTGACCCAGCCGATGGCGCCCTCCTCGACCAGCTCGGCGACCTTGCGGATGGCCGGGTTGAGGCGCATCCACATGGCCTCCATCAGAAAGACCTCGTGCTCGCGCGCCGCCTGCACCAGCGCGGCGGCGGAGGACAGGTCGAGCGTGATCGGCTTTTCCACCAGGACGGCCTTGCCGCCCTGGATGCACTGCAGCGCGCCGTCCAGGTGGAAGGCGTGCGGCGTGGCGATGTAGACGACGTCGACGTCCGGGTCGGCGGCCAGCTCGGCGTACGAGCCGTGCGCCCGGGCGAAACCGAAGCGCTCGGCGAACTCGGTGGCCCTCGCTCCGGACCGGGAGCCGACGGCGGCCAGCTCAGCGCCCTCGACGTGGGCCAGGTCGGCAGCGAAACTTTCGGCAATGCCGCCGGGGCCGAGAATGCCCCAGCGCACCTTTTGGTCGGTCATGATCGCTACGGTATCTCCCCTGGCGGCTGCGATTGCCGAATCCACCGGTGGCACGATCGACCGATGACCGACTCGACACCGCTGCCGCTCCCGCCCGCGCTGCTCGCCCGGGCCCGCGAGTTCCACGGCACTCCGGCGCCGGTGCGGCAGGCGGCCACCGTCGTCCTCCTGCGCCCGGCGGGCGAAAACTCCGGCACCGATGAAGGGTCCGGGTTCGAGGTGTACGTGCTCAGGCGCGCGACGACGATGGCGTTCGGCGGCGTGTACGCATTCCCCGGTGGCGGCGTCGACCCGTCGGACCGGCCGGCGACCCTGCGCAGCGACTGGGCCGAGCGCCTCGGCCTGCCCGACGAGCCGGCCCGGGCCGTGGTGGGCGCGGCCGCCCGCGAGCTGTTCGAGGAGGCGGGGGTGCTGCTCGCCGGGCCGGTGGACCAGCCGGACCGCACGGTCGGCGAGGTCAGCACCGCTCAGTGGGAGGCGGACCGGGCCGCGGTCCAGGCACGCGAGCTGACCATGACGGAGCTGCTGCGGCGGCGTGGGCTGCGGCTGCGCGACGACCTGCTCTTCGCGTGGTCCCGCTGGATCACGCCGGAGTTCGAGCCCAAGCGGTTCGACACCTGGTTCTTCGTCGCTCTCCTGCCGCAGGGTCAGACGGCGCGTGACGTGTCCGGTGAGGCCGACGGCACCAGATGGATACGCCCGGCAGCCGCCGACGGCCTTGCCATGCTCCCACCGACGCGCTCGACTCTGGACTCATTCACGCCGTACCGAAAGATCTTTGAAGTGATCGGCGGAGCAAGTCGCCGTGATGCCGCAACCCCGGTGATGCCTCGCGTGGTCTTCACCGAAGACGGCGACGCCCGGCTCGTACTCGAACAGCAGTGAGCCGGGCGGCGCCCGGAGCGGTCAGCCGAAGCGGCCGGTGATGTAGTCCTCGGTCTTCTTCTCGGTCGGGTTGCTGAAGATCTTCTGCGTGTCGTCGTACTCGATCAGGCGGCCGGGGTCGCCGGTCTTCTCGATCGAGAAGAAGCCGGTCTTGTCGCTGACCCGGGCAGCCTGCTGCATGTTGTGCGTCACGATGATGATCGTGAAGCGGTCCTTGAGCTTGAACATCAGGTCCTCGATCGCCAACGTCGAGATCGGGTCGAGCGCCGAGCAGGGCTCGTCCATGAGCACGACCTGCGGCTCGACCGCGATCGTCCGGGCGATGCAGAGACGCTGCTGCTGACCGCCGGACAGACCGGCGCCGGGCCGGGCGAGCCGGTCCTTGACCTCTTCCCAGAGGTTCGCCGAGCGCAGCGACTGCTCGGCCGCGTCGTCCAGTGCCGACTTCTTCTTGACGCCGTTCAGCTTGAGGCCGGCCACCACGTTCTCGTAGATCGACATGGTGGGGAACGGGTTGGGCCGCTGGAACACCATGCCGATCATGCGGCGGACCGCGGTGACGTCCACGTCCGGGTCGTAGATGTTCTGGTCGTCGATCGTCAGCGAGCCCTCGATGCGGGCGTTCGGCAGCACCTCGTGCATGCGGTTGATCGACCGCAGGAAGGTCGACTTGCCGCAACCGGACGGGCCGATCAGGGCGGTGATCGTCTTCGGCTCCACGGTCATGGAGATGTTGTCGATCGCCTTGAACGAGCCGTAGTAGGACGAG
>DASWMR010000448.1:0-10555 GCA_036399635.1 Actinoplanes sp.
CGGCCGCGGCGGAGCCGGGGCGGTGGTCGTCGATTCGGCCGGACCACTGCCGGTGCGCTGCTGCCCGGCTTCGGCCGTGCCCTCGTCCGGCCCGGCGCCGATCGGCTCGGACGCACGAACACCCAGCGCATCGACCCGGTCTGCGGTCGCCGGCCGGCCGGCGAGGTCCCGACCGGCGGCGGCTTCAGTCGTCTCGTCCGTCGCCGGTGCGGAACGCTCCTGGCTGGCGGTCGCCTCGTCCGAGTTCCCGATCGCATTCGCGACCCGGTTCTGGTAAGAGGTGCCCTCGGTCTTCTTGCCGCCCAGGGCGAATCGCTCCCGGCCGGACAAGGCCTCGGACCGGTCGCGGAGCCCCGGCGCGGTTTCGCCGACACTCGGCTTCGAGGCTTCGGGGCCCGGCTTGGACCCAGCGACGCTCGGAGTGGAACCGGCGACGCTGGCCGTGGAACCAGCGACGCTCGGGGTGGAACCGGCAACGCTGGCCGTGGAACCAGCAACGCTCGACGTGGAACCGGCGACACCGGGCGTGGAACCAGCAACGCTCGACGTAGAACCGGCGACACCGGGCGTGGAACCAGCGACGCTCGACGTAGAACCGGCAACGCTGGCCGGGGAGCCGACAACGCTCGGCTTGGCGTGAGCGCTGGACTTGGCCCCCGTGCTGGGCTGGGTCCCGGTGCCGGGCTTCGCGTCGGCGCCGAGCTTTGAGCGGTCGTCGGGCTGGGGCTTGCCGGCCCTTTGGTGGGTGGTGTTCGCAGTCGGCTTCGGCTCGTCGGCCCCGGGCGTTTCCCCGGTCTGTGCGGCCGGCCCGCGACCGGGCTGGTTCGCACCTGTTGCTGCGGTTGCGAGCTCGCCGGTGGCTGCTCCGCCGGCCGCGCCGCTCAGTGCAGCAGGCCCAGGGGCCGGCGCCGGTCGACGGCCTTCGCCGCCGAGTTCGGCGCCGGCTCCCGTGGTCGGCCGGCCATCGCTGGCGGTCGGCGGCACGGCTGACCGGAGGGCGGTCTGTGCTGCTCCGGACGCATCGGAGAGGGCCGAGCGGCCGGCCGCTGTCGCGGCGGAGCCGGCGTCGGCAGCCTTGTCCGCGGACGCGGTGCCGCCCGGGAAAGCCGGGCGCGGAGCAGAGCTCGATGCGGAGGCGCCGGGGTTCGGTTCCTCGGCGCGCGTGCCGCCGGAAGCCGGAACCGCTGCCCCGCCAGCCGGCGCTGTTCCGGGACGCTGGTCTACGGCAGGCCGGTCTCCGGCAGGCGAACCGCCGAGAGAAGCCGCACGAGAGGCGCCGGCCGCAGCCGAGGCCCCGGAGACAGGCGGAGCCGCAGCACCCACAGCGACCGGAGCTGCGGCACCTGCGGCAGCAGCACCTGCGGCAGCAGCACTAGCAGCAGGTCGGTCGGGCCCCGCGGGCGTCGAACCGGACGGACCGGCCGAACCCGCGATCTTCGCGACCTGAGCAGCCGCGGAACCGCTAGCCGGCGGGATCGCGCGCCCGGCCGGCCCAGCAGTGGCCGGACGAGCGGAGCCAAGCGCCGAGCCGGCCGGCGCCGGAACGGCGACCGTCGGCGTCCCCGCGGACGGAGCCGGGTCGGCGGTCTTGCCCGAGCCGGACGGAGAAGGAACAGATGGGGACGCTGAAGCAGACGGAGCCGGAGCGCCCGGCACCGGCGCGGGACCGCCGGCCCGGGGCGAGTCCGCCCGGGTGAGCCCGGTGGCCATCCAATCGGTCGCCTTCGGCCCGGTGATTACCGAAACCCGCTGCTCGGCGAGCCGCGGGTCACGCATCACCTCGGGGAGAAACCCGGCCGGCATGCGATCGGCAGCCACACCGGCGCCCGACTGGTCCTCCGAGCGGATCGCTCGGGCATCGGCAGCGCCGGCGGCGTATGCGGCCGCCGTGGCGTCCATCGACGTCACCTCGGCGGGCGCCGAACGCGCCGCGCTCTGGGCAACCGGGGCGGAGGTTGCCGACGGAACCGCAGCGGCAGGAGCCGACGGCACAACGGCGGGGCCCGACGGCACAACGGCAGGAGCCGACGGCACGACAGCGGGGCCCGACGGCACGACGGCAGGAGCCGACGGCACGACAGCAGCGCCAACCGACGGCGCGTCAGCAGCGGCCGAAGCGGCGGCCGAAGCGGCAACAGCCTGATCAGCGGCCGCGGCCAACGCATCAGCAGCGGCCGAAGCAGACGAGGACGAGGACGCAGACAGGGACGGGGCAGCAGCAGCGGGGGCCGCACCCTCGTCGGCGCCTTCGGTGAGGCCGCGTCGGCGGGCCGCTTCGGCCATCCGCCGGGCGGCCCGCGCCTCGGTCTCGCGAGCCCGCTCCGGTGCGGTCTCGGCCACCCAGGCGCCCACCGCGGACGCCTGGAACATCGGCAGGTCGGCCGATTCCGGCGCACGCCGGCGACCGCTGCGGCGCCCGAGGATGCCGTCGGCGGCGGGTGGTTCACCAGACGAGGACGAGGACGAGGACGGAGCCGGGGACGAGGGAGCCGGGGACGACGGGGCCGGGGACGACGGGGCTAGGGACGACGGGGTCGCCGCCTTCTTGCCGAAGAAGTTCAGCGGCTCTCCCGGAGCCGGCTTCTGCTCGTCCACCCGGGCGGTAACACCGGCTCCGGCCGCCGGGACGATGCCCTGCGTGACATCCGAATCCAGGGACGGCTTGCTCGGCGCCGCTGCACCTGCCCGGGCATCGACGCCCGGCACGGCACCAGCACCGACCATCTCGTCCGCCAAAGCAGAGTCGACCGAGCTGTCCCCCCGCGCGGAGCTGTGCTCGAGCACCGACCCGGCAAACAGCGATTCGGTACGCTTGCCGGCCGTCGCCGGGATGGCGGTCGCCGCCGCGTACTCCTGCGGGCTCGGCGGTAGCGCCGACGCCCCGACCTGGGCGGGCAGGGCGGCCGGCGCGTTCGCCGGCGGCCAGTCGGAATCGGCCGGGCGGGACTTCTGCGCCTCGGCCAGGGTGCGTGGGCGGTGCGCGCCGACCCGGCGGCCGTTGACCATGCGTAGCGGCAGGGGCGCGCCGATCGCGGCCATCAGCTCGGGCACCTGGCTGGGCTCGACCACGTAGATGACCTCCCGGCGGCGGGCTGGCCAGACCAGGATGATCAGCCCGATCATGACCAGCAGGGTGCCGAGGGTGAGCAGGCCCCAGGTGCTCGAGTTGAGCCAGGCGGGACGCAGCTCGGCGGTGGCGGTCAGGCGCAGCCCGGCCTTGGCACCCGGGTTCATCACCACCAGGCTGTACGGCCCGCCGGTGACCTTGCCGGGCGACCAGGAGAGGCTGCCGTCGACGTCGGTACGGGTCCAGAACGAAGCCCGGCCGGGGAAGATGGCCGGCACTGCGGATCCGCCGACGACCGTGGTGGCCACCGGCAGTGCGCCGGTGCCGATGTCGACGCTGCGGACGGTGCTGTGCGGCACGCCGGCGAGATAGCGCTGGACCTCGCCCACCGGGGCGAGCCCGACGAAGGCCGGGCCGTCCTGGGTGCGGGCGTTCAGCCGGAGCTGGGTGTCGCCGATCCGGGCGAACGGAGCGTCGGCGCGCAGCAAACTGTCCACGTCTTCGAGCACGAAGGCGTACCCGGGTGTGGAAATGCCCTGGAGCTCGCCGCTGAACGCACCCCCCGGGTCCCGGTGTTGCATGCCCGCCCAGAGGGCGGCGCCGACGAGTAGCGCCGGCAGGCCGATGGTCAGCAACAACATCCCGAGGACCGTGCGGAACACCCGCATCTGCTTCTCCCCCTATCTCAGGCCGTACTTCGCAGACCATACAGAGCCAAATAACCCTAAAGTGGTCAAATAGCCGCGAATCCCCGACAGATATGACAACGGCCCGTCCCTCCGATCGAGAGGGACGGGCCGCGTGCGGGTTATCTCAGGAGATCGTCACCGTGGTGCTGAGGGTGCTCTGGTCGATGTCGGTGGTCCGGGCGGTGACCTTGATCGTCCACTCGCCCGCCTGCGGCAGCGCGATGTCGCCCACCGCGTGGAAGTCGGTGAGGCGCAGCAGCGGGATCTCGATCGGCTCGATGCCCTTGGCCGGCAACGCCGCGGTCGCGGTCCACTCGACGACCGTCAAGGGCTTGTTGTCCGGCGTGTAGGCGTACAGGTGGATGGAGTTGTTCCCGACCGCCGCCGGGAAGATGTCCACCTGCAGCGCCATCGTGCTGCTGGTCAGCGTCTTGGTCACGGTGGTGCTGACGGTGCCGGACTCGGCGGCCTCGGCGGTGCGCGGCGGCGGGATCTGCACCAGCGCCGAGGTGACCCCGAGGATCACCGCGGTGACCGCGAGTTCGGCAAGGACGATCCGGCGCAGGCCACCGGGGGCGCTTTCGGCCGTACGCTGCCGGACCAGCCGACGGGAGAAGAAGGCCAGCCCGAGTACGCCGGCCGCCAGCGCCACCTTGACCAGGATCAACTGGCCGTAGGTGCTGTTCACCAGCCCGCTCACCGAGGACACCTCGATCAGCGCCTGCACCACGCCGGCCAGGATGAGCGCGGACACCGCGGTGGCCGCCCAGCGCGACCAGATCGGCAGGATCGCGCCCAGCTCCACCTCGGTCGCCCGGCGCAGCAGGAACCCGGCCAGCATGATCAGCCCGCCCAGCCAGACCGACGCGGCGGCCAGGTGGATCGCGTCCACCACCACCGACACCCCGGCCACCGGCGACGCGGTCGGATGCCCGGTCAGCGGCCAGGTCGCCAGCGCCGCCACGCCGAGCACGCCGAGCAGGGCGAGGTCCGCCTTCGATTCGCCGCCGCTGCCGATCAGCAGCGGCCGCAGGAGCAGGGCGGCCGCGCAGATCACCCCGAGCCGGACCAGCATCACCGCGCCGAACGTGCTGCCCAGCACGTCACGTAGGTCGCCGAGGCGAACGTCGAACAGGGTGGTGCCGATCGAGTACGGCACCTGCAACCAGACGGCCAGCAGCGTGCTGCCGGTGATCAGAGCGATCCCGGTCCAGATCAGCCGGGCCGGCCCGCGGCGGCTCAACCGCTGCGGCCACAGCAGTGCCAGCACCAGCACGGGCCCGATCAGGAGCACCAGACCGGCGTATCCCAGGTATTTGCCGACCGGGATGAGCGCGCGGACCACCGGGTCGACCTTCGTGTCGTCGATCGTCGCGGTCGGCGGGGTGGACGCGGCGCCCACCGAGAAGGTCAGCGAGCCGCCGACCGGGTGGCTGTCCGCGGAGAGCACCCGGTAGCTGACCAGGTAGGTACCGCGTGGGCCGCCGGAGCGCAGCGGGATGGTGAGCGTGTTGCCGGAGACCGTCGGATCGCCCTGGTCGGCCCGCGAGCTGTCCGGCGCGAGCACCTGGATCTTGCCGGACAGGAGCTGGACCGACTCACTGAACGTCAGCGTGACCCTGTTGGGCGCATCCGGCACGATCGTCTGGTTGGCCGGGTCGCTGGCCACCAGGGCGGCGTGCGCACTTGCCGGACCGGCCGGGCCGAGCAGCGCCCAGCACAACCCGATCAGGGAACCCACGAGGACCGCAAACAGCCGGCGCCGATCAACCGTCATACCACTCATGCTGCCCGATCAACCTGAGAGGGTGACCGGTGGGTGGGTTTGCGCGCGTACGGGCGTACCATCGCCTCTCATGACCGCGAGTGAGGACGGCCCGGACTCGATTACCGAGCTTGCCCTTGCCGCGCGTGCCGGAGACGTCGCCGCGCAGGCGGCGTTCGTCCGCGCGACGCAGAACGACATCTGGCGCTTCACCGCCGCGCTCGTCGACCCCGGCAGCGCCGACGACCTCACCCAGGAAACGTTCCTGCGGGCATTCCGGGCGCTGCCCGGCTTCGAGGGCCGCTCCAGCGTGCGTACCTGGCTCCTCGGCATCGCCCGGCGCGCCTGCGCCGATCACCTCCGGGCCGTCGTGCGCCGCCGCCGGCTGGACGCGCGGCTCGCCGCACAGGTCTGGACCGACCGGCCGGTGCCCGATCCGGCGCACCGGCTGAGCACCGCCGACCTGTTGAGCCGGCTCAGCGAGGAGCGGCGCACCGCGTTCGTGCTGACCCAGGTGCTCGGGCTGTCGTACGCGGAGGCGGCAGCCGTTGAAGAGGTGCCGATCGGGACGATCCGCTCCCGGGTCGCCCGCGCCCGGGACGAGTTGGTGACGGCGGTCGCCGAGGCCCGCGCGGTGTAAAGGTCGTTCGGCCCAGCCGATTCCCAGGACGACTCAACACAATGGGCGGAACTGGCGAACGGAAGGCGTCGACTAAGTGGGCGTGACAACGGATGTAAGCAGGCGTACGGACGTCTGGCCATGGGTCTCCACGGTGGCCCGGCTCGGGCTGGCCGCGGTCTTCGGCATCGCCGGCGGGCTCAAGGTGACCGATCTGGCCGCCTCCGGGCGAGCCGTCTACGCCTATCGCCTCATGCCGTACGACACCGCCAAGGTGGTCGGCGCGGTCCAGCCGTTCCTGGAGATCGCTCTCGCCCTGCTCCTGCTGATCGGGCTCGCAGTCCGGTTCAGCGCCGGAATCGCCGCGGTGGTGCTGATGATCTTCATTGCCGGCATCGTCTCGGCCTGGGCACGCGGTCTGCAGATCGACTGCGGCTGCTTCAGCAAGGGCGGCGACCTGACCGGCGGCCGCACCGCCAGATACGGGCTGGAGATCCTGCGTGACGTGGGCTTCCTGCTGCTGGCCGGCATTCTGCTGGTCAAGCCGCGCACCCGGTTTTCGATCGACGGACTTCTGACGAGGTGGATATGAGCAAGAGTGCCCGGGACCGGGCTAGCGCAAAGCGGATCGTTGAGCAGCAGAAGGCCGCGGCCCGCCGCCGCCGGGTGACGATCTGGACGTCGGCCGCGGTGGTCGCGGTCCTGGCGATCGCCGGCCTGATCGGCTGGGGGGTGCTGGCCGGGCAGCAGCACGACAACGCCGGCAAACTGACCACACCGAGCGTGGCGGTCGACGAGGGCACCGCCTTCGCGGTCGGCACCGGCCCGGTCGTCGTCGACCTCTACGAGGATTTCCTGTGCCCGATCTGCCACGAGTTCGAAACCCAGACCGGGCCGGCGATCAAGCAGCTGATCAGCGCGAACAAGGTGACCGTCCGATACCACCCGGTGTCGATCCTGGACGACAAGTCGAACGGCACGAAGTATTCGACCCGCTCCGCCGGGGCGGCGGCGGCCGCGGCCATCGACGGCAAGTTCACCGAGTACCACGACGTGCTCTACGCCAACCAGCCCGCGGAGAACAGCGACGGCCTCAGCGACGCCAAGCTGATCGAGCTGGGCAAGTCGGTCGGCCTGGGCGACACCTTCGCCACCGCGGTGCAGGAAGACACCTATGACGCGTGGGCGGCCAAGGCCACCGACACGTTCGCAGCCCGCGGTTTCACCGGTACGCCGACCATCGTCGTCGCCGGCAAGACGGTCGAGGGCCCGAACCAGACGTTGCCGACCACCGAGCTGTTCACCCAGGCTGTGACCCAGGCCGCGGGGTGAGAGCACTGTTTGTGTTGATCACGGTGGCCGGGGCGGTCGGTGTGATCGGCTGGCCGGCCGCCGCGTATGCCCACGGTGGCGACACGCCGGACGCTACCGCGTATCGCACGACGGTCACCGGGATCAGTGCTCCGGAGAAAGGGCTGACGGTCCGCACGGTCGAGGCCGGTGCCCGGCTCCAGCTGACCAACAAGACCGGCCACTCCGTCGAGGTGCTCGGCTACTCCGGCGAGCCGTACCTTGATGTCCGCCCGGAGGGCACCTACCAGAACGTCAACTCTCCGGCCGCGTACCGCAACGAGACGCTGAGCGGCGACACCCCGGTACCCGCCTCGGCCGACCCCACCGCCCCGCCCACCTGGCGGCGTCTCTCCGCCTCGACCACCGTGCGCTGGCACGATCAGCGCACCCATTGGCTGAGCCCCGGCCTGCCGGTCCCGGCGGCGGCCGATCCTTCCAGGAGCCATCGCCTCCGCAGCTGGGTGGTGCCGCTGCGCACCCAGGTGCGCACCCTCGAGGTGCGCGGCACGCTGGACTGGGAGCCGCCGCCACGCGCCTGGCTCTGGTGGGCCGGCTCGGCCCTGACGGGCATCGCGATGACCGTCGCGGCGATGCGCCGGGTGCGGCCGGTCACGCTGATCACTGGTCTGACCCCGCTGCTGTACGCCGCCGCGCGCACCCTGGACGGCGGCACCACGCCGCTAGTCCCGATCTTGGCAGGATTGCTGGCGGTGGCCGCCGCGTATCGTCATCGGCCGTTTTTCCTGGCCCTGTCCGGGGCGGTGGTGGCCCTGTTCGCGGGGGTGGCCGAGGTGGCCGTGTTCCGGGCTGCGGTGTTGCCTGCGGCCGGGCCTGGATGGCTCTCCCGGGCGGCTGTGGTGGTCGCACTTGGGGGTGGAGCGGCCATGGCGCTGACCGGGGTGTTGCGCCTGCGGGCGGCTCTGCGGGCGGCCCCCGGCCGCCCTACCGCGCAGGGCCGTTCGGGGCGGCGGCGGGTCGGTCTATCGTTCGAGGCATGACTGAGACCGCCCGACTCTCGCCCGGCGACGCGGCGCCCGACTTCACCCTCCCCAGCGACACTGGCGACCAGGTGGCCCTGAAGGATCTGCGCGGCCGCAAGGTCGTCCTCTATGCCTACCCCGCCGCAATGACCCCCGGCTGCACCACCCAGGCCTGCGACTTCCGCGATTCGCTGGGTTCACTGCAGGCGGCCGGCTTCGAGGTGATCGGTATCTCCCCCGACGCGCCCGCCAAGCTGGCCAAGTTCCGCGAGCACGACGCCATCACGTTCCCGCTGGTCAGCGACCAGGACAAGAGCGTCCTGACGGCGTACGGCGCGTTCGGCGAGAAGCAGCTCTATGGCAAGACCGTCACCGGCGTGATCCGGTCCACCTTCGTGATCGATGAGGAGGGTGTGATCGAGCAAGCGCTCTACAACGTCAAGGCCACCGGCCACGTCGCCAAGCTGCGCCGCGACCTGGGAATCGAGTGATCGGCTCCGCTACCGGCCGAAACTGCCGATAACCAAAGCAGAGACTTCGACCTTTGGTCCGCGGTCCCACGGCGGTCGTCATGCGGCTCCGACCCGCAAGGCGGCCGCCGTGTCCGCGCGACCCGACGTGTCTTTCGACGTCGCCGAACCCGCGCATGTGCCGCGCCCGGGTCGGCCGCGAGACGCCGCCTTTGCCTGCCTGCTCTAGCCGCCGGAATCCCGGCAAGCAGTGGCGGTGCAGGCGGGAGGCCGAATTGCCGGCGACCGTCTAAACTCTGGTCATCGCTTTGCCTTGCGAGGCAGAACGGGCGGGAGTGGCGTAATCGGCAGCCGCGCGGGTTTTAGGTGCCCGTGCCCGAAAGGGCGTGGGGGTTCAAGTCCCCCCTTCCGCACTACGGAGCGTTGCGTGCCCCCCACCCGGGGCCCGCTTCGCGGACTCCGCGATGATGGCGGGATGGCGCTCGAGTTCGTGCTGAACCCTCCACTCACCGACGATCTGCGAGCGCAGATCATCAGGCTCTGGGTCGAGGTCACCAATGCCGGCGGAGCAGTCGGCTTCGTGGCGCCGGTCGACAATGCCCAGGTGCGCCCGGTCGCCGAGGCCGCCTTCGCAGGAGTCGACTCGAGTTTCGACCATCTGCTGATCGCACTGGACGACGGCGAACTGGTCGCACTTCTGTTCGTCGTCGACAACCGTTTCCCGCTGAAGGACCACTGGCGGGTACTCAAGCGAGTGATGGTCGCGCCCAGTAGTCAGGGTCGCGGTCACGGCGCCGCGCTGATGCGTGCGGCCGAGGCGGTCGGCAACAAGCTGAACGTGGCCGCACTCCACGTCACCGTGCGTGCCGGCGCGGGCATCGAGCGCTTCTACGCCCGGCTCGGCTACCGCGAGGTGGGCCGCCTCCCCCGCGCCATACGGGTAGCCCCGGGCGACGATCGCGACGAGATCCATATGTGGCTGGACCTCGCCCCCACCGCCCCCTGAGCCGTCAGCCCGCGACCCACCTGGGCCGCTTTCCCGCATGGGTCAGCCACAAGCATGGGTCAGCCACAAGCATGGGTCAGCCACAAGACGATCCGGAATCGGCAGCCAAATCGACCGTCGCTCCCGACACGGCAGCGGCCGTTGTCGAATGCGGCACCGGGGCTGCGGCGAACGACGATCGGGGTGCCGTCGGCAAGGTCCGGGTGGCTTTCTCGGTTGGCCTCGGCGCCCTCGGCGGGTTGACCCTCGGCGGGTTGACCCTCGGCACTGGGCCGGATAGGCGCGCGGCCGTCTCCTGAGTCCTGCGCGGGGCCAGCTTGATGCGCGACACGACCACCGTACGTCGGTAGATGTCAGTGATTTCGACTTTGAAAGGGCCGCTCCCCGCTCCCCGGGGAAGGACCCAGTAGTTCCACTCCTCGCGCACCGCCGAGTGCAACGTGCCGCCCCGGCCGGCGATCTTCACGGAGGCCAGCTGGTGGGCGTGGTTGTCGATGAGGAGGCCCAACCAGTCCTTCGAGGAGCCCTCCTTGGCCCGCACCGAGATCGGGCCGGGAGGGGCCGCACCGGGAATCGACCGGTACTTGACCGGCACGCGGCCGGCGA
>DASWMR010000449.1:0-2202 GCA_036399635.1 Actinoplanes sp.
GCGCCCTGCAGGGAGGCTGAACCATGCGGTTCCTGTTCGTGCTGCTGCTCGTGGTCGTCGGCGCCGGGATCGCCTACGTCACGACGTTGGGGGTGCTGCACCGGTGAAGAAGTTCCTCCGCGAGAACTCGCTCGGCCTGGCCTTCGGCGTGCTGTTCCTGATCGTGCTGGTCGGCGAGGCCATTGCCGGGCATGCCGACTTCAACCAGCAGCAGCTCACCGACGGCCTGCCACCGGTGTCGTTCGGGCGCTATCTCACCTCGGCCAGCTTCGGCGCCGACGTCGCCGAGAACTGGCAGTCGGAGTACCTGCAGTTCTTCCTCTACATCTTCGGGACCGTGTGGCTGCTGCAGAAGGGCTCCCCCGAGTCCAAGTCGCTCGACCAGGCCGGCCTGGAGTCGGACGAGGATCAGAAGGTCGGCCGCTACGCCGACGAGCAGTCACCGGCGTGGGCCCGGTTGGGCGGCTTACGGCGTACCGTGTTCTCGAATTCCCTGGGCCTGGTGATGGGTCTGCTCTTCCTGGGTTCCTGGGTGGCTCAGTCGATCGCCGGCACCGCGTCGTTCAACGAGCGCCAGCTCAGCGAGCTGCAGGACCCGGTGACCTGGTCGCAGTACCTGCTCGAGCCCGACTTCTGGAACCGCACCCTGCAGAACTGGCAATCCGAACTGCTGGCCGTCGCCTCGATGGCGGTCCTGGCCATCTACCTGCGCCAGCGCGGCTCCTCACAGTCCAAGCCGGTCGGCACCGCGCACACCGCCACCGGCGTCGAGGGCTGACCCGGCTCGAGGGCTGACCCGGCCATCGGCCGCAGCGTCGCCTACCTGATTGCGGCGCGCCGCCGAGCGGCCGACGTTGGTGGGGACGACAGGGGGCATCTCGTGAGCACCACGACGCCGGCCAAACGACGTGACCGCAAGCCGCTACCCGATCCGGCCCGCCTCGACGTCCAGCCGGTCGGCGGCCCGGTGTGGGTGGCCTGGCGCGAGGGCACCCTGACCCGCGCGAAGGAGCTCGAGGCGCTCGCCGACTGGGTCCGCTCCCGGAATCCGGACGAGCACGACGCGATCCTGGGCGCGGCTATCCGGCTCCATCTGCGGGCGGCGCGGGACGCCGCCACGGCGAAGCCGCTGGATCCTCCGAGCCGGCTGCGGCTTCTACCGTTCCGGCGCGGTGGGCCGCTGATGGAGCGGGCGTCCAGCAACCTCGACGCGGCCGAGGCGCACATCCTCAACATCGCGCCGGCCGACTACGTCCTCGGGCAGATGCCGTGCCTCCTCCGGCACGTGCGGGCACATCTACCGGCGAACGATCCGGGGCGGCAGCATTTCGAGCGCATCGTCCGCAGCGTCGGCGCCGACGACGTCGACCTGCCTCCCGGTCCGGGCCCGGCCGCCGGCCGGTTCGCCGCCCGACGGGAGGGCCGGCAGGCCGAAGAGTTGCTGCGGACCCGGTGGCGGATCATCGACAACGCCCGCGGCGAGATCGTCACCACGGTGCGGGCGGCGAGCTCGGCGGCGCTGCGCGAGCACATCCGGCTGCGCAGTTTCCGCAACGTCGTGGTGGCCACGGCGGTGTTCATGACGCTGCTGGCCGTCGCGGTGGCGCTCACCGGCTTCCTCCAGCGGTCGCTGATCCCGTTGTGCTTCGCCCCGGAGGAGGCCGGAACCGCGGTCGTGGTCTGCCCCACCGCCCAGTCCGACCGGTTCACCCCGTCGCAGGACGGCGGGCCGGCGGTGGGCAGTACCGCTGTGCGGGACATCGACGACGTGGTGGCGACGACCACCCGAACGCAGGACCTGCTCATCGTCGAGCTGGTCGGGCTCACCGCCGCCGCCATCGCGACCGCCGCGGCCATCCGCCGGATCAGGGGATCGTCCGAGCGGTACGGGCTGCCGGTCGCGCTCGCCGCGCTCAAGCTCCCCACCGGCGCACTCACCGCGTTCCTCGGCCTGCTGCTGATGCGCGGCCAGTTCGTCCCCGGGCTGAGCGCGCTGGACAACTCCGCCCAGATTCTGGCCTGGGCGCTGGTTTTCGGATATGCCCAGCAGTTGTTCACCCGCCTGGTGGATCAGCAGGGCCAGAGCGTGCTGAACAGCGTGCGGGTGCCGGACGAGCCACGACCGGCGCCGGCACCGGCGCCGTGAACCGCCGGCGGCCGCCGGTTCAGGCCGGCGCCGCCGCAGGCTCCCCGGCGTCGTCG
>DASWMR010000450.1:0-5222 GCA_036399635.1 Actinoplanes sp.
CGGGATGAGCGCGGACACGTCGCCGCCGCTGTCGTTGACGCGCAGCACGAACGGCCGGGTCTCGGTGTAGGTGACGACGGAGATCGACGCCGGGTCGACGACGATCCGCTGGAACTGGTCGAGGTGCAGGCCCAAAGCGTCGGCCAGGATGGCCTTGATCACATCGCCGTGGCTGCACGCCAACCAGAGCGCCTCCGGCCCGTGCTCGGCGGTGACCTTCTCGTCCCAGCGCCGGATCGTCGCCACCGCGCGGGCTGACATCTCCGCCATCGCCTCCCCGTTCGGGAAGATGACCGCGCTGGGGTGATGCTGCACGACCGGCCAGATCGGATCCTTGGCCAGCTTCTTCAACGGCTGACCCTCCCAGTCGCCGTAGCCGCACTCGGTCAGCCCCTCGTCGACCACCGCGACCGCCGTGGGCAGTGCCAGCTCGACCGTGCTGCGGCAGCGCACCAGCGGGCTGCTGACCACGGTGGCCAGCGGCAGTACGCGCAGCCGTTCGCCGGCCCGCTCGGCCTGGGCACGCCCGGTGTCGTCGAGTTCCACCGGGGTGCGGCCGGCCAGGGTGCCGCTCGCGTTGGCGGTGGTGCGGCCGTGCCGGAGCAACAGGACGGTGGCCACTACGCGCCCACGCCCGACTCTTCGTACGCCTCGGCGAGCACGCGCAGAGTGTCGAGGCCACCCAACAGGTCGCCCACGTACGGGCTCACCGACAGCGTTCCGACACCCGCGGCGGCGTACTGCTTGAGGCGCTCCTTGACCTGGATCTTGTTGCCGAGGATGGAGGTGCGCTCGATGAACTCCTGCGGCACCGCCTCGGCCGCCTCGGCCTTCTTGCCGGCGAGATACAAGTTCTGCACCTCGGCCGCCTCGTCGGCGTAGCCCATCCGGGCCGCCAGCTGGTTGTAGAAGTTCTGCTCGCGCGAGCCCATCCCACCGACATACAGAGCCGTGTACGCCCGCAGCACGTCAGCACACCAGGCCACGTTGTCCCCGAGCACCACCGGAACACTCGGCGCCACATCGAAGCCGGTCAGGCCGAGCCCGTGCTTGGCCCGCCCCCGCTCGATGTGCTGCAGATATTCCCCGGCCGCGTCCGGCGCGAAGAAGATAGCCAGCCAGCCGTCCGCGATCTCGCCGGCCAGCTCCAGGTTCTTCGGGCCGACCGCGGCCAGATAGATCGGCACGGCCGGGCGTGGCGGGTGGAAGCCCAGCCGCAGCGCCTTGCCGGGCCCGTCCGGCAACGGCAGCGTGTAGTGCTCGCCCTGGTAGGACACCGGCTGCCGGGCCATCGCCATCTTGACGATGTCGACGTACTCCCGGGTGCGGGCCAGCGGCTTGGCGAACCGCACGCCGTGCCAGCCCTCGGAGACCTGCGGGCCGGAGACGCCGAGGCCGAGCCGGAACCGGCCGCCGGAGAGCGTGTCGAGGGTGGCCGCGGTCATCGCGGTCATCGCCGGGGTGCGGGCCGGGATCTGCATCACCGCGGCGCCGATGTCGATCCGCTCGGTCTGCCCGGCGATCCAGGCCAGCATGCTCACCGTGTCCGAGCCGTACGCCTCCGCGGACCAGACCACCGAGAAGCCGAGCCGGTCGGCCTCCTGCGCCATCGCGAGATGATCGGCGGGCGTGGTCCACGCCGCCTGGTAGCCGAGGCTGAGTCCGAGCCGCACGCGCTCCTCCAGAAATCGCCGGTGCTCCTGGTTCGCAGCCTACTGACCCGCGCCCGCGCACATCCCTCTGGTAACTGACCCGGTTTGACCTGGGCCTGAGCATTTCGCACCGGGCAGTCTCTGAATAAGGTTCAGTAATGCACCAACGACCGCTCGGCCGAAGCGGGCTGGCGGTCTCGCGGCTCGCGCTCGGCACCATGACCTGGGGCCGGGACACCGATCCGGACGACGCGGCCGCCCAGCTGAAGTTCTATCTGGAGGCCGGCGGCACCCTGCTCGACACCGCCGACGTCTACGGCGACGGGGACGCCGAGGCGGTCATCGGCTCGCTGCTCGACCAGCTGGTCCCGCGCGACGAGGTGGTGATCGCGACCAAGGCCGGCCTGACGCCGCACGGGTGGCGGCGGCGGGACGGCTCCCGGGGCAACCTGCTGCGGTCGCTGGACGCCTCGCTGCACCGGCTCGGCACCGACTACGTCGACCTGTGGCAGGTGCACGGGTACGACCCGCAGACCCCGCTCGAGGAAACTCTGGCCGCCCTGGATCACGCGGTGACCAGCGGCCGGGTGCGGTACGTGGGGGTCTCCAACTTCGCCGCCTGGCAGACCGCGCGGGCGGCGACCTGGCAGACGGCGTGGCCGGGCCGGGCCCCGATCGTCGCCAGCCAGATGGAGTACTCACTGCTGGAGCGCGGCATCGAGCGCGAACTGTTGCCGGCCGCGTCGGCGCTCGGCTTCGGCGTGCTGGCCTGGTCGCCGCTCGGCCGCGGGGTGCTGACCGGCAAGTACCGCAACGGCCGCCCGCTCGACTCCCGGGCCGCCTCCGACCACCTGGCACCCTTCGTGCAGACCTACCTGGAACCGCGCAGCTCCAGCATCGTCGAGGCGGTGGTCACCGCCGCCGACGGACTGGGCGTCTCCCCGCTGGAGGTGGCGCTGGCCTGGATCCGCGACCGACCCGGGGTGGCGGCACCGATCCTCGGCGCACGCACCGCCGGCCAGTTGCAGGGCGCCCTGCAGAGCGAGCAGCTGACCCTGCCGGCCGAGATAGCCGCCGCCCTGGACGACGTCTCCGCAATCGACATCGGCTACCCGGAACGCACCGACGCCAGCCACCCCGACAACGCCGACTGACCACCGCCCGCTCACCGTGCCAGCCTGCGCGGAGTGCGCCCTCGGCGAGCCGGACCGAGGACTGGTGCCGGCCCGGCCGGCGGAGGCATATTAGACGCCATGGACTACGAATACGCGCCGCTGCGGTTGCCCTCGAACGTCGATCGGTTGACCGCCGCGGCGCAGCTCGCGATACAGGCGGAGTTCTCCGGGTGGGAGCTGGCCCGGGTCCAGCTCTACCGCGACGGCACCCGCAAGGTGATGCTCCGCCGCCGCGTCCAGGGCGACCCGCAACCCGGCCTGAGTTACTGACGAGGCCTGCCCGAAACTCCGGGCAGGCCTTTCGCGTCAGTGATGGTGGTCTGCGTGCTGGTCTTCTTCCTCGTCGGGTAGGAACGGGTGCTCGTCCAGCCTGCCCACCAGCAGGTCGCCCTCGCGCGGGGCGAACGGGCCGACGCCGTCCGAGTCCTCGAACTCGTCGAGCTGCAGCGGCGCGGCGATCTCGCTCACCGTCAGCAGGCCGTCCAGCGGCTCTAGTTCCGGCACGTCCAGCGACGACAGCGACCCGTCACCGGCCTGCAGCAGTTCCAGCACCGCCTCGCCGACCGTCTCCACCGGGCCCGCGTCCTCGTCCTCCGGCACCGAGCTGCGCCGGGCCGCCTCGGCGACCCGCAGCAGGGCCGCCACGCTGGGCACCCGGTAGTCGCGGCGCTGCCGCACGGAGAGCACCTGCGGGTACGGGTCGGCCGACTCGGTCACCTCGAGGCCGTCGGTGCCGAGACCGAAACGGTGGTCCGCCTCGTCCGGGTCGATCGACTCGACGTCCCAGGGCGTGACCTCGCCGAACGCGTCGAGCAGCTTCTCGTCGTACGCGAAGGAAGCGTTGTTCAGGTTGACGTACGCCTGCCAGACGTCGTCGTCATCGACGCGACCCTCGGCCGCGCGGACCGCCGCGAGGTGTGCCCGCGTGGCCTCCACGACTCGTTCTAGGGCGGCGTCGAGCTCCGCATTCTGGTCGGTCATCTCTTCGGGTCCTTCCACAGTTCAGCTGTTCCGGAGCAGGCGATCGAGCACACGCACGCCGAACTTTAGACCCTCGACCGGAACGCGTTCGTCGACGCCATGGAACAGCGCGGCGAAGTTCAGGTCGGCCGGCAGCCGCAGCGGCGCGAAGCCGAAGCAGCGGATCCCGAGGGTGGAGAACGCCTTCGCGTCGGTGCCGCCGGACATCAGGTAGGGCACCGTGCGGGCGCCCGGGTCCTCGGCGCGCAGGGCCGCCGCCATCGCGTCGACCAGCTCGCCGCCGAACTCGGTCTCGACCGCGGGCTGCCGGTGCCGGTGCTCGATCTCGATGTCCGGCCCGATCACCTCGCGGAGCTCGGCGAGGAACGCCTCGGCGTGTCCGGGGAGCGTGCGGCAGTCGATGGTGGCGGAGGCCCGGCCGGGGATGACGTTGTCCTTGTAGCCCGCCTCGAGCCGGGTCGGGTTGGCGGTGTTGCGGATGGTGGCGCCGATCAGGTTGGCGATCGGGCCGAGCTTGGCGATCGCCACCTCGGGGTCGGCCGGGTCGAGCTCCACCTGCAGCGCGTCGCCGACCTGTTCGAGGAATGCGCGCACGGTCGGGGTGACCACCACCGGGAAGCGG
Source organism: Actinoplanes sp. (assembly GCA_036399635.1). Lineage (GTDB taxonomy): Bacteria > Actinomycetota > Actinomycetes > Mycobacteriales > Micromonosporaceae > Actinoplanes. The sequence goes on from DASWMR010000450.1 coordinate 4,431, forward strand.
TGCCGCCCGACCCGGGCGACCGCCTCGGCGAGCGCGGTGACCGCGTTGTCGTCGTGGATGAACGAGCCGTGCCCGGGCCGGCCGGCGGCGTGCAGGCGCAGCCAGTCGAGCCCCTTCTCGGCAGTCTGCACCAGGTAGAGGCGCAGGTCGTCGTTCACCGTGTAGGAGTACCCGCCGACCTCGCCGATCGCCTCGGTGCAGCCGTCGAAGAGGTCGCGGTGGTTCTGCACGAGCCACTGCGAGCCGTACTCCATGCCGGCTTCCTCGTCGGCGGTGAAGGCGAGCACCACGTCGCGCGGCGGGACGTAGCCGGTGCGCCGCCACCCGCGCACCACGGCCAGCATCATCGCGTCGAAGTCCTTCATGTCGATCGCGCCGCGGCCCCAGAGGTAGCCGTCCTTCTCCTCACCGGCGAACGGTGGCATCGACCATTCGCTCGGATCGGCCGGGACGACGTCGAGATGGCCGTGCACCAGCAGGGCGCCGCGGTCGGAGTCGGCACCGGGGATGCGGGCGACCAGGTTGGTGCGTTTCGGTGCCGACTCGTACAGCTCGACCTCGACGCCGGCGTCGGTGAGCTGGGCCGCGACGTACTCGGCCGCGGCGCGTTCGCCGACCGTGGTCCGCTGGTCGCCGGTGTTCGTCGTGTCGATGCGCAACAGATCGCGGCAAATGCCGGTGACCTCGTCGGCGGCGGTCGTCTCCATCCGCCCTTCATACCAGCAAGCCCAGCTGGATCGGCCTGCAGGCCGGTGCGGGGTGGTCGAAAGGGTTTAGCGGAGATGCGGGCCT
>DASWMR010000451.1:0-2194 GCA_036399635.1 Actinoplanes sp.
GAGCTACCACGCGATCGTCGCGGCGGACTTCTGCGTCTCGATCCTGCCCGGGATCACGGCGGCCGAGGTGACCGCGTGGGTGTTGTTCTTCCACGATCCGTCGATGGCGGTGGATGCGGAGTCCGGGGTCGAGGCGCTGTACTTCTGGATGGGTGAGACGGGCTCGGCCATCGCCACCGGGTACGTGGGGGCCGCGCGGGGGGATCAGTCACTGGCTCTGCTGGCGTTGCGGGCCGGGGTCAGCATGCAGGAGCTCGGGCAGCGGGTCGCCGCCGGGCGGGTCGACCGGGAAGGGCTGCGGCTGCTGGCCGGCATGCGCTGAGTTGTTACTCCCGGCGGGCTGCGACCACGAGGAAGTTCGGCAGGTGGACGTACGCCTGGATGCCGGGTGGGCCGGTGGTGGCCGCATCCGGAGACAGGGCCGGCTCGTCCACCTCGGTCAGGCGGCAGCCCAGGCGGGTGAGCTGGTTGAGGTAGGTCGAGAGGGTGCGGTGGTGATCGACGCCGTGCGGGCCGGGAATCTCGTATTCGACCAGGTAGCGGGCGGTGCGGTAGTCGCCGTGGGCGCGCCAGGTTGACCACAGCTGCTCGAAGCAGGGGTGGTTGACGGTGAAGATGAACAGGCCGCCCGGCTTGAGGTGGTGCACACATGCCTGCATGGCGGCAGTCCAGTCCGGGATGACCGGCAGAACCATGCTGGACACCACGACGTCGAACGGGTCGCCCACATCCGGCAGCGCGCACAGGTCGGCCTGCACGTACCGGATGCCCTGGGGTTGTTTGGTTTCCTGTTCCGCGGCGAAGTCGAACGGTGAGCGGGCCGGCTCGACTCCGGTGACCCGGGCGCCACGGTCGGCGAGCATCCGACTGAGGTAGCCGTTGCCGCAGCCGGCGTCGAGTATCCGCTGATCCCGCACGTCGCCGAGCATGCGCAGCACCGATGGGTTGATCAGGTGCCGCTTGGCGAAGTCACCGTCGTGGGCCGTCTGCTCCAACCGGGTGCGCGGGATGGCTCCCCACTGGTGGATGACCTCGGCGTTGGTTCGCTCGGTCACGCGCTGCTGCCTCCTCAACGTGCCAGCTCCGGCTCCGGGTGCACCTCCGTGGGGGTACGCCACCAGCGGCGTGATGCTAGCGCGGCCAGCGCCGCGCCGGCAGCGTTGACTAGCACGTCGTCGACGGAGGAGACCCGGTCCAGTTGCAGAACGTACTGGGCGGTCTCCACCAGGATCGAGCAGCCCGCCCCGAGTGCCAGGATCCGCGGCACGGACGCCAGCGCGGCGAACCGCATCGGGGCGAAGAACCCCAGCGCCGCGAAGATCAGCAGATTGCCGGCGATCCCGAGCGGCCCCATCGTGAGCAGATCCCGCAACGGGACCAGACTCACCCGGCCGGGGACCACGCCGGCACCCGGGCCGGGCATCGCGGTCAGCCAGACCAGCGGCACCGTCCCGTAGACCATGCCCACCTCGGCCAGAGACATCCGCCACGCCGACGTGCCGCCGACGCGCCCCTCCTCCTCGCTGATGGCACGCCGGTCCTTGCTGACGGCACGCCGGTCCTCGCTGATGGCACACCGGTCCTCGCTGATGGCACGCCGGTCTTCGCTGATGGCACGCCGGCTGAGCGCCAGAGCCCATACGACCAGCGCGGCCACCGGGAGCCCGACCAGCATCATCAGCAGCACGCCGTTCTCCGTGTCGACGCAGCCGTGCCACCGCCCGGCCAGGCACCGCGGAGCGGACATCAGGAGCGGCCGCCGTACGGCGTATGCCGCGCTCGCGACGCCGAGGACCGCCAGGCCGACGAGGACGAACTGGCGCGTACGGCTGGTCGATCTCATGTCCCCCATCCAAGCCGGCGGGCCGTTGCGGTGGCGTATGCGATTTTTCATACGCTCGCGATACAGCGATCCGGGCTGGCGGCGTCTGCCTGTACGCCGGAACGCTCGCCTACCGGCGCCGGGTCCTCGTCGTCGCCGGCTGCCAGCCAGATCGGCTGCCCGGCGCGGTCTCGCCTTGGCGGGTGGGGCTTGCTTACGGTGGGACGGTTGGGGGCCGGGGTGACCCCGAGCGGCGGTAAAGCGTCTAAGCCGATCGGGGTCACCCCGGCCCCGAACCACGCGGGGTCGCACGCAGCGGGTCCGTTGTGGTCGCTCGCAGCCTGGGTCCTGGTCGGGGCGGCGATCACCTGG
>DASWMR010000452.1:0-6969 GCA_036399635.1 Actinoplanes sp.
ACGTTGCTGACGCTGCCGGACGCCTGAGCGGCCTGCAGCATGATGTCGGCGGTGGGGGCGAAGTTCGTGTCCCAGCCGATCCAGCCGTGGTGCGCGGCGTCGACGTAGTTGTAGCCGTTGGCCAGCGCGCCGAGCTTCTGCAGGGCGTACCCGACACCGGCGACGTAGTTGCCATTGGCCTTCATCGTGTCGCAGGCCGCGGTGGCGCCGGCCGAGCTGCCGGTGTTGGTGATGAGGTTCGGCAGCGAGTCGATCTCAATGATGTTGACGATCCGCAGGGCGGCGTACTTGGCGTCGCCCTCGATCGCCGCGATCGCGTCGATGTACTCGGTCTTGTAGCGACCGATCTCGTCCGGGCCGAGCTCGCCGTTGGAGGCGAGGGCGGCACAGTCACGACCGGGCAGGTTGTAGATGACGATCTGGATGTAGCCGACGCCCTGGGCGAGCGCGGCGTCCAGGTGGTCGGCCAGGCCCATCGAACCGTTCGAGCTGCTGTCCGTGGTGCCCGCGATCGCGGCGATCCGGTCGAGCCAGACGGCGGTCGGGGTGTTGGAGATCCGGCTACCGCCCGAAACGGACTCGGCCTTCGCCTTCCACTCCGGGTTGACGTAGCCCGTCGCTCCCGCGTACGGGTTGTCGACCTTGGCAAGGGTGACCGGCGCCTCGGCAGCGCCCGCGTTGGTGGCGACAGCAATGCCGGCACCAGTCACGAGCATGGCGGCGGCCGCAGCGGTCAGGCCGCGGATAATACGAGGTCTCATGGGGGGCCTTTCGAGACATTCGTTGGCGCTTGGGGAGCGCCAGGGGATCAGCCGGATCTTCGGATTGACTCATCTCGATATCCAGCTGTTCGGCTAGCATGCCATGGGAGCGCTCCCGCGGCAAACACTTAGAAACTATTAAGAAACATCTCAACTCATCGATGCAGGTCGCGACGCTGTCGCGGGATGCGGGCACTCCAGCCAGTCGGCCGGGTGCCGGCGGATCTCATCGATGGCGGTCAGGGCACCGCCGACCGCGGCGGCATCCGGTCCGAGCAGGGCCGGCCGGACGGTGATCGGACTCCACGCCGTGGTGAGGACGCGCTGGCCGATCTCGGCCGTGATCGCTTGGCTCAGCCAGGCGGAGAGCAACGAGAAACTTCCGCCGAGCAGCACAGTGTCGATGTCGAGGATGTTGAGCGTGTCGGAGAGTGCAACGCCCAACTCGAAGCCGGCCGAGTCGAGGATGGCCAGGGTCTCCGGCTGCTCCGCCTCGGCGCGGGCGACGACGGCGGCGGCGCGGCTCATTCCCGCCGGGGCGGGCTCGCCGACCAGCATGGCTTCCAGACCGGCGTACGCCTCCAGACAGCCCCGCGCACCGCAGCGGCACGGTTTGCCGTCCGGGAACACGTTGACGTGACCCAACTCGCCGCTCCACCCGTGCGCCCCGCGGATCAGCTGGCCGTCCAGCACCAACCCGGCGCCGATCCCGAGCCCACCGGAGACGTACAGGAAGTTGCTCAGCTTGTTGTTGCTGGCGTAGAGCTCACCCAGCGCGGCGAGCTTGGCCTCGTTCTCCACCGCGACCGACAGGTCGAGATGCCCGGCCGGGCCGCGCAGCATGGTCGCGGCGTCGACGTCGCGCCAGCCCAGCGCCGGTGCCGACCGCACCACGCCGGCCTGCACCGGACCGGGCACGGCCAGGGTCGCGTTGACCACCTTGAGATCCTCGGCGGCCACCGCGTCGACGGCCGCGGCGGCCATGCGGGCCACCTGCGCGACCATCGCGAAGGCGTCCCGATCGGCGTGACGGGCCAGCTCAAAAGCCGTGTACCGGACGTTGCCGGTGAAGTCGACGACGCAGGCGCCCAGGCCGTCGGAGCGGATGTCGAGACCCAGCCCCGCCGGCCCGCGGCGCGACAGGGTGAGGCCCATCCGGGGACGTCCCGCGCCGCCCTCCCGGAAGGTCAGCCCCGCCTCGGCGACCAGCCGGCCGCTGATGAGCTCGTCGACGATTCTGGTGATCGTCGGTCGGGTCAGGCCGGTCAGCTCGACCAGCTCGGTCCGGGAGACCGGGACGTCGGCGGCGAGGATGTGGTCGAGCACCAACTCGACGTTGCGTGTGCGCAGGCTCCCCTGGCGCGCCGGTTCCCAGGAACGGCGTGGCCCACTCGGCCGGACCGGGACGGTCACGCCCCGGCCCGGATCACGCCGGCCAGGCCGGCGGCGCGCTCGGCCGAGACGATGCCGTCCATCACGACCGCGGACACCCGTCGGGTGATCGACTCACCCGGCGCCAGCACCAGCGGCGTCTCCCAGCTCAGCGATGAACCGATGCCGACGTAGTGGCGGAAACGGACGAACCACTTGTCGTCCGCGGTGTCCTCGTCCCCGGCGAGAAAGACCATCGACCAGGTTTCGGTTTCGTCGCGCGGGGTGACCGCGAGCCAATCCGCGGTGTGCCCGTGGATGGCGGCGTAGTCGGTGCCCGCCGGGCTGAACACCCGGGCCGGCGCGCTCGCGACGGGACCCTGCCAGAAGACGCCGCCGAAGCCGGCACCGATCCGGCCGTACGACGCCGGGCTGCGCAGGGTGAGCGGGTGGTCCGTGGCGTTGCAGAGCCGGGTGCCGACCGCGAGCGCCCAGGCCGTCTCGTCCACCGGCCGGCACTCGATCGACCGCTCCTCGCGCAGCAGCGTCGCCTCGTGGACGTCGGTCCACCGCAGCGTGTGGTGCAGCTCGGTGGGCGTTCGTCGCAGCCACTGCTCATGCCGCTGACGGCCGTGGTTGTCGAGCCAGGTCGGACCGCGCCCGGGGACATAGCTGCGCCCGCCCCAGAAGTTCTGACCGGCGACGTTCTCCACCGCGACGCTGATCCCCAGATGGTGCGGGTAGCCGGCGGGCTGCGCGCCGGTCACTGCGCACCCGGCTAGGGTGCGCACCGGATGCAGGTAGGGACGCGGCGACACCGCGAGCGGCAGCCTCGGCGCCCAGTTGTAATGCGCCACATCTCGCCCGGAGACGCGCAACACGGCGACACCGTCCGGCTCAGCCGACGGTCGGCCGCCCAGGTCAGAGGGGCCGGCCGGTTCGCCACTCATCACCAGGTCATCCTAGCTGCACCTGGTTTTGCCAGGCGGATTGCCGAGCAGGGTTACGCCCCCCCGCGCTCGCGGCCGAACCCGGCGGCACACAATTTCCTCGGCTTGCCTGCCACCGGCATCACATTTAGCCGCCTACATTGACTATCTTGAATAGAAGTACTTCTATACAGCGCATTTCTCAGCACGCGTAGCGAGGCTGCCCGATCGTTTCCGAGATTCGCTCCAATCCGGACCTGCCGCTTGTCGCACGCCGTCTACCGCCCGGCGCAGGTCACTGGAAAGCGCTTGCCTTGCGATTTTCCGAGCGCAACCCTGAGTCCCCCCGCCCCCACAGGAGGACCCATGCACAAGGTTCGCTTATTGATTGTCTCCGCTCTCGTCATCCCCATGACGTTGTTCGTACCGGGTGCCGCGTCCGCCACGACGGCGGCCAAACCATGCGGCGTCACGGTCGACACGGATGCCGTCACGGCCGCCGCGGCGGAGACGACCACCGTCTGGCTGGCCGGCGACTCGACGATGTCCAACCCGTCCGCCACCTGTCCGGTGGGCTGGGGCACCGAGTTCGACACGCTCTTCCACAGCAACATCGTGGTGAACAACCAGGCGGTCGCCGGTCGCAGCATCCAGACCTGGCTGTACGAGGGCAACACGACAGCCACTAAGGACTCCACCGGCGAGTGCGTCCTGAGCTCGACGGCCTACTCCGCCCGGTGGACGTCGATGCTGGCCACCATGAAGGCCGGTGACTACCTCTTCATCCAGTTCGGCATCAACGACGGCGACACCGCGTGTCCGAGGCACGTGGGCTCGGCCCGCTACCAGACGCTGATGACAACGATGGCGCAGGCCGCCCTGGCCAAGGGCGCCCACCCGATCCTGCTCACCGCGGTCGCGGCCATCGCCTGCTCGGGCAGCACGGCGACCTTGAACCGGGGCTTCTACCCGGAGACCTTCGCGGCGGGCACCGCCACCGGCGCCCCCGTCATCGACCTGCGCACGCTCAGCGTCGCCTACTACAACTCGCTGACGCTGTGCCCGAACAACGGTGACTACACCGCCGGCCTGGTCGGGCAGTTCTTCTGCAACGACCACACCCACTTTGAGGCGTACGGCGCCCGCCGCATCATGCGACTCGTGTCCGGCGCGCTCACGACACAACACATCGAGCTCGCGAACTCCCTGCTCTGAGAACGTTCAGGCATACGCCGCCCACCGGCTTCCTCCGGCGGGCGGCGTCTGTGCGCCGCGCTTGATCCCGCCGACTGCCGGATGTGGGGCCGTCACGCCCGGGCGTCGAGCCGCGCAACTCTGCGAGCCCCGGCAGTACGCCGATAGCTGGCGTCCAACAGCTCGCCGATCTCGTCCCAATCCGTGTCGTCGCCCAGGTCGAGCCCGATCCACCCGGAGGCGCCGAGGTAGGCCGGTACATAGCAACGCTCATCGGCCGACAGCACCTGCCGCTCGTCCGGGTCGACCAGCACCAGCACCGAGTGCTCGTGTCGCTGGTAGACGCCGTCGACCTTCACCGACCCGCCGTAGTAGGCGAAGACCTTGGTGGTGAAGAACGCCGGATGGCCATGCGAGATCTTCTCGGCCGCATCAGGCAACGCCAGCGCGAGCTCCCGCACGCGGCCCAGGATCGGATCATCGTCGTCGAACATGATCGGGTGCGCCACCCCCCGAGCCTAAACGCCAACGCCACGACGGGCGCCGGATAGCCCCGCAATTAGGAGACCAGCGGTAACAAATTTGAAATTGATCGGTATTCTTCGATCGCCCGTCCAGGCACCCGGAAGGAGCCACGGTCATCGTCACCCGCCGGCTGTTCAACACCATCGCGGCAGCAAGCGCCGTAGCCCCCTTCACCCCCACGGCCGCCCGGGCCGCCGAGGCCGCCAGGCCCATCACCGTCACCGAGACCGACACCGAGATCCAGATCGACAACGGTCCGGTGCAGCTCACGCTCAGCAAGACGTCGGTCGCCCGGCTCACCCGCCTCACCTTCGACGGGCAGGACATGCTCGGCAGCGGTGGCCGGGGCAATTACGACATGAACAACGCCCGCGAGGGTGACGCGCTCCCCCTGCCGCCGATCGCGAACAGCTACGAGATCCGGCCGGGCGACGACTTCGTGGATGTCGCCTTCACGTTCAGCCCGACCAGCGGCGGCCCGTTCTGGCTGGAGCGGCACTACATCGTGCGGGCCGGCGAGCCGGGACTGCATCTGGCCACCGTCTTCGACCACACCCCGGAGCTGCACGGCTTCCGCTCCGATCAGCACCGGTACGTCTTCTATCTGGACCCGGCGCGCTTCACCCACGCATCGGTGGAGGACGACCCGATCGGGGTGCGCTGGCGGGCGGACGCCGCGGTCATGCCGACCCCCGCCGAGTTGTCGGCCGGGCCGATGATCATGGATGCCACCTACGACCTGGACGGGCTCGGCTCGGCCTACCCGCGGCGCTACTACACCAAGTACGACTGGGCGACCTACGTCAAGGACCACGTCGTGCACGGCCTCTACGGCAACGGGTACGGGATCTGGGTCGTGCAGCCGAACCGCGAGGCGTTCAGCGGTGGGCCGAGCCGGCAGGACCTCAACCTGCACCAGACCACCAGCCGGCCGGTCCTGCTCGTCGAGCCACACGGCACGCACTACGGTGCGCCACCGGTGCGGGTGGCCGCCGGGCAGGAGTGGGCCAAGACGTACGGCCCGTACTACGTGCACCTCACCAAGGGCGACGACCCCGCCGAGATGCGCGCGGCCGCCGTGCGCGAAGGCAGAACGCACCGCGACTTCTACGACCGGGTGGCCATCCCGGGCTGGGTGCCGACGGCGCAGCGGTCCACCGTGCGCGGCCAGGTGGATCACCCGCGGGGCGCGGTCGCGATCCTCTCCGACAACAAGACCGACACGCAGCGAACGGCACTCGGCTACGCGTACTGGACGGACGTGCGCCCGGACGGCAGGTTCGAGCTGCACGGCGTACGCCCGGGAACCTACCGCCTGACCATTCGCCGCCCCGGGGTCTGGGACGACCAGGTGCGCGACGACATGGTGGTGAGCGCGAACAAGCCGCTGTGGCTTGATCACCTGCCGGCTGGTGCGACCGCACCGGCCGGGCTGCTGCTGTGGCAGATCGGCACGCCCAATCAGACATCGGTCGAGTTCCGGCGGGGCGCCGAGTTCCGGCAGTGGGGCACCTGGAAGTTCTTCGCCGAGGACTTTGGAGACGGCGTCGTCTACCGCGTCGGCCGCAGCTGCCCGGCGGACTGGAACTACCTGCAGTTCCAGCGGATCGACGGGGTGGAGCAGGCACCCTGGCGGATCCTGTTCGACGTGGACCTGCCGGTCCAGGCGGGCGCCACCGCCACCCTCACGATCGCGCTGGCCGCCTGGGGCATGGACACCGCCCGCGACATCCCGCCCCTCCCGGGGAACCTCACGGTGCACATCAACGACACCGCGTACGTGTGGAGTTTCGAGCCGGACGAGACGCGTGGCGCCACCTACCGAAGCGGCTGCGGCGGGCGCACCTTCCGGCGTACGTTCTCCTTCGACGCCGCCCTGCTGCGGCCGTCCGGCAACGAGATCGTGTTGCACATCAACGAGGGCGGCGCGCCGGAGCTGGGCAACACGCTGGCGTACGACGCGATCAAGCTGGAGCTGGGCCGATGAGTGCTGTTCCGTCGCGGGCCACACCCGAGTGGTACCGCGATGCCAAGTTCGGCATCATCACCCACTGGGGGCTGTACTCGATCCCGGCGTGGGCGCCGCTCGACGACGGCGTGGTGCGGCTGCTCGAGGCCGGCCTGGAGGGCCCGGACAGCGACGCGGCGAGCGATCCGTTGGCCCGCCACTCGTACTCGGAGTGGTACCA
>DASWMR010000453.1:0-6279 GCA_036399635.1 Actinoplanes sp.
GGCAACTCGACCGGACACCCCAAGGACTGGACCCACAACCCCCATGAGCCAGACGAAGCCCTACCGCGTCTCGCACCTCGATGCCCTGGAAGCCGAGAGCATCTTCGTGATGCGGGAGGTGATGGCCGAGTTCGAGCGGCCCGTGCTGCTGTTCTCCGGCGGCAAGGACTCGATCGTGATGCTGCGGCTGGCGGAGAAGGCGTTCGCCCCCGCCCGCATACCGTTCCCGGTGATGCACATCGACACCGGCCACAACTTCCCCGAGGTGCTGGAGTTCCGCGACAAGCGGGTCGCCGAGCTCGGGGTCGACCTGGTGATCGCCTCGGTACCCGACGCCATCGCGGCCGGCACGGTGAAGGAGGAGCCCAACGGCTCCCGGAACCGCATCCAGACCCCCGTCCTGCTCGCGGCGGCGGAGGAGCACGGCTTCGACGCCCTCTTCGGCGGGGCCCGCCGCGACGAGGAGAAGGCCCGGGCCAAGGAGCGGATGTTCAGCTTCCGCGACGAGTTCGGCCAGTGGGACCCGAAGAACCAGCGCCCCGAGCTGTGGTCGCTCTACAACGGGCGGCACCACCCCGGCGAGTCGATCCGGGTGTTCCCGCTCTCCAACTGGACCGAGCTGGACGTCTGGCACTACATCGCCAAGGAGCAGCTCCCGCTGCCGAGCATCTACTACGCGCACGAGCGTGAGGTGGTCGAGCGCGGCGGGATGTGGTACGCGGTGAACGAGTTCATCCAGCTGCGCGACGGTGAGTCCGCCGAGGTGCGTACGGTCCGTTACCGCACGGTGGGCGATGCGTCACAGACCGCAGCGGTCCTCTCCGACGCCGACACGGTCGAGAAGGTCATCGACGAGGTCGCCGTCACCCGGATCACCGAGCGCGGCGCCACCCGGGGCGACGACAAGGTCAGCGAAGCCGCGATGGAAGATCGCAAGCGAGAGGGTTACTTCTGATGAGTCAGGCCGTCCTGGAGAGCGAGACGGCGCCGCCCGCGCGCATGGACCTGCTGCGGTTCGCGACCGCGGGCAGCGTCGACGACGGCAAGTCCACCCTGATCGGGCGGCTGCTGTTCGACACGAAGACGATCTTCGCGGATCAGCTCGAGGCGGTGGAGGCGGCCAGCGCCTCCCGCGGCGACGAGTACACCAACCTGGCGTTGCTCACCGACGGCTTGCGGGCCGAGCGGGAGCAGGGGATCACGATCGACGTGGCGTACCGCTACTTCGCGACGCCGCGGCGCAAGTTCATCATCGCCGACACCCCCGGGCACATCCAGTACACCCGGAACATGGTCACCGGCGCGTCCACCGCCGACCTGGCGCTGATCCTGGTGGACGCCCGCAAGGGCCTGGTCGAGCAGTCCCGCCGGCATGCCTTCCTCACCTCGCTGCTGCGGGTGCCGCACCTGGTGCTGTGCATCAACAAGATGGACCTGGTCGACTGGGACAAGGCGGTCTACGACAAGATCGCCGACGAGTTCACCTCGTTCGCCGCGAAGCTGGAGATCGGCGATCTGACGATCATCCCGGTCTCCGCGCTGAACGGCGACAACATCGCCTCGCGGTCCGAGAAGAGCCCGTGGTACGAGGGTCCGTCGCTGCTCCACCACCTGGAGCACGTGCACATCGCAAGCGACCGCAACCTGGTCGACGTGCGGTTCCCGGTGCAGTACGTGATCCGTCCGCAGTCGACCACTGTCACCGACTACCGCGGGTACGCCGGCCAGGTCGCCTCCGGCATCCTCAAGCCCGGTGACGAGGTGATGGTGCTGCCCTCCGGGCTCACCTCGACGATCGCCGGCATCGACACCGCGGACGGCCCGGTCGACGAGGCCTTCCCGCCGATGTCGGTCACCGTGAAGCTGGCCGACGAGATCGACATCTCCCGCGGCGACCTGATCTGCCGGCCGCACAACGCGCCGGCCGTCGCCCAGGACATCGAGGCGATGGTCTGCTGGATGGACGAGACCGCCCCGCTGCGAGTCGGCGCGAAGTACGCCATCAAGCACACCACCCGGTCGGCCCGCACCGTCGTGCGCGGCCTGCAGTACCGCCTGGACGTCAACACCCTGCATCGCGACGAGGAGGCCGGCGAGCTGCGGCTGAACGAGATCGGCCGGGTCAAACTGCGCACCACGGTGCCGCTGCTGGCCGACGAGTACCGGCGCAACCGCACCACCGGCGGCTTCATCCTGATCGACGAGGGCTCCAACCGGACGGTTGGCGCCGGCATGATCATCGAGGCCAGGTAGGCCTGGCGCAGGTGGCCCCGGCGGGCGCGCGCCGGGGCTGCAGGGCGGCCCAGACGACCTTGCCGGTGCTGGTCGGCAGCGCGCCCCACGCGGTGGCGATGGCGTTCACGTGCCGCAGGCCGTGGCCCCGCTCGTCCAACGGCACGCCCCAGTGTGGCCGGCTGGGCCGGATCAGCCGGGGCAGGGCCGCCTCGTCGTCGGCGACGGTCAGGTGCAGGCCGGCACCGCGCCGGCTCACCACGACGGTCAAGCGGGTGCCGGCGTGCTCGACCGCGTTGGTGACCAGCTCGGACATCACCTGCCGGCCCGGATAGAGCAGGTCCGGCAGATCCCACGCGCTGCACGCCTCGGTGACCAGGTTGCGGGCGAGGCTTGGCGAGTCGGGGTCGGACGGGAGGATGAGCAGCAGCCGGTCGGTCAGCGGCAGCCGGCTCGCGATCGCCACCCGGGCCTGCCGCACCTTGGCATAGATCGGCAGGTAGGGGCCGGCGGGCAGGCACTGCATCCGGTCGGCGAGCGGCAGCTGCGGCGGGATGCACAGCGCCAGCTGGACCGGCGGATCCTTCAGCAGGGCGGTGCGCTGGGCGTCCGCCCACAGTGGCGCACTGGCACCCCGCGGATCGTCCAGCCCGGACAGGTCCAGGATGAGCGCGTCGGGGTGCTCGGCCAGGCAGTTCTTCAGGGCGGCGGAGGCGGCGAGCCACACCGGCTGGTCCCACCCGCCGCGGACGGACATGAGAGCCACCGATGCGTCGACGTCGCTCTCGATGTGCACGGTGGACCAGTGAACCGGCAGCCACGCTGCGCTTACGAACATGTCGTCACGGTAATCTCGTGCGGTGATCCTTATTGTCCCGGGTAACTCCGCAGGGTGACCATCCGTAAGTACTGCAACGTTCTATGCCTGGTCAGACCTTTAAAGCCGCGTCGCTCCTGAACCGGCAGTGACGGTCCAGCTGGTCGGTGCGACGAAATTCCGGGCCGCGTACGCCGCCTCGACCGCACCGGTCGTTTCGGCGGCCCGGTCCACGTCGATCAGCGCCAGCACGCACCCGCCGAAGCCCCCGCCGGTCATCCGGGCGCCGTGTGCCCCGGCCGCCAGCGCCGACTCGACCGCCACGTCCACCTGGGCCACGGTGATCTCGAAGTCGTCGCGCATCGAGGCGTGCGAGGCGGTCAGCAGCGGGCCGATCTCGCGGACCCGGCCGGCCCGCAGCAGCTCCACGGTGTCCAGCACGCGCTGGTCCTCGGTGACCACGTGCCGCACCCGGCGGCGGGTCACGTCGTCGTCCAGCCGGGCCAGCGCCGCGCCCAGCCCGTCGAGTGGGACGTCGCGCAGCGCCGGCACGCCGAGGATCCGCGCCGCCTCCTCGCAGGTCTTGCGCCGCGCGCCGTACTCGCCGTCGACGTGCTGGTGCGGGGCATTGCTGTTGATCACCAGGATGGCCAGGCCGTCGGCGGCCAGGTCGAACGGGATCTGCTCGACGGCATAGCTGCGGCAGTCGAGAAACAGCGCCCGCCCGTCCTGACAGCGCATCGACGCGGACTGGTCGAGGATCCCGGTCGGTGCGCCGACGTAGACGTTCTCGGCGCGCTGGGCCAGCGCTGGACGGCGGTCCAGTGGCAGGTCCAGGCCGCCGAGCTCGACCAGCGCGGTGAGCACCGCCGACTCCAGGGCGGCGGACGAGGAGAGCCCGGAGCCGACCGGCACCTCCGAGGCGAGCGCTATGCGGGCACCGGGGACGTCGAAGCCGGCCTCCCGCAGGGCCCACACGACGCCGGCCGGATAGGCCGCCCAGCCGGTGATCTCGCCGGGCTCGGTGACCCCGAAGGAGACCGGCTCGTCGGCGAACGACGACCGGACCGTCCACTCGCCGGCCGGCGCCGGGCCGACCGCGGCGACGGTGCACTGTGGCAGGGCGAACGGAAGCACGAAGCCGTCGTTGTAGTCGGTGTGCTCACCGATCAGGTTGACCCGGCCCGGCGCGGCCCACAGGCCGGCCGGCTCCGACCCGTACGCCTCGCGGAACGCTGCGGCGGCGTCGTCGCGGACACTGATCATGCGGTGCCTACCTTTCGCATGCCCTTCTGGCCCTCTCCTGCGACGCCGTAGTTCCGCGCGGCTGGGTGCCGCTCGGTGCAGGCGGTCATGCGATGTGCTTGCGGTAGAAGGCCCAGGCGTCGCCGATCATCGCCTGCAGGGTGTTCTTCTGCGGGACCCAGCCGAGCTCGTCGCGGGCCCGCTCGGAGGACGCCACCAGGGTGGCCGGGTCGCCGTCGCGGCGCGGGGCGATCTCGATCGGCAGCTCGGCGCCGGTGACCTGGCGGGCCGTCTCGACGACCTGCTTGTTGGAGAAGCCGCTGCCGTTGCCCAGGTTGTAGATCTTGTGTTCCCCGGCGGTGGCCGCCTCCAGCGCCAGCAGGTGCGCCCGGGCGAGGTCTTCGACGTGGATGTAGTCGCGCACGCAGGTGCCGTCCACGGTGGGGTAGTCGTCGCCGAACAGCTGCAGCTTCTCCCGCTTGCCGGCGGCCACCTGCAGGGCGATCGGGATGAGGTGGGTCTCCGGCGCGTGCCGCTCACCGATCTCCCGATCGTCGCGGATGTACGCCCCGGCGACGTTGAAGTAACGCAGCGAGACGGCGGCCAACTGGTGCGCGAACGCCTCGGAGGTGAGCGCGTGATCGAAGGTCAGCTTCGTCGCCCCGTACGTGTTGGTGGGTGCCTTCACCGCGGACTCGGTGATCGGCAGCTCGACCGGGTTGCCGTAGACCGCGGCGGTGGACGAGAAGATCAGTCGAGGCACCCCGGCGGCCCGCACCGCGTCCAGCAGGGCCAGCGACTTCACCACGTTGTCGTGCCAGTAGAGCTCGGGCTTGGCCATCGACTCACCGGCGGCGATCAGGCCGGCGAAGTGCAGCACCGCGTCGAAGCCGGCCTCGGGCGTAAGCACCTGGGCGGCGTCGCGGATGTCCGCCTCGACGAAGGTCGCGTCCGGCGCGACCGCCTCGCGGAAGCCGGTGACCAGGTTGTCCAGGACGACGACCTGGTGGCCGGCGTCCAGCAGCAGGCGGCTGGTGACGCTGCCGATGTAGCCGGCACCCCCGGTGACGAGCAGTTTCACGTGAGAACCCTTTCCGTGGCCTGGCTCCTACAATTCACCATAACCACTCACAAGTCAACAGTTTCAAACATTGGGGCGTCCGGTTCAGGGGGGTTCGCCGATCGCGTAGCGAGGCTGACACAATGGCGCTCATGTCCGACGCTGTCCGCCGACCCAGGGTGCTCTCCGGCATTCAGCCGACCGCCGATTCGTTCCACCTCGGCAACTATCTGGGCGCGGTGCGCAACTGGGTGGCGATGCAGGAGACGCACGACGCGTTCTACTGTGTGGTCGACCTGCACGCGATCACCATGGGCCACGACCCGATCGCCTTGCGCAACCGTACGCGTATCTCCGCCGCCCAGCTCCTGGCCGTCGGCCTCGACCCGGAGCGGTGCACGCTCTTCGTCCAGTCGCACGTGCCCGAGCATGCCCAGCTGGGCTGGGTGCTGAGCTGCATCACCGGCTTCGGCGAGGCCGGCCGGATGGTCCAGTTCAAGGACAAGTCGGCGAGGACCGGGCAGGACGCCACCACCGTGGGTCTGTTCACCTATCCGATCCTGCAGGCCGCCGACATCCTGCTCTACCAGGCCGACCAGGTGCCGGTCGGCGAGGACCAGCGGCAGCATCTCGAGCTGACCCGCGACCTGGCGCATCGGTTCAACACCAGGTTCGGGCCGACCTTCACCGTTCCCGCGCCGTACATCGTCCGGGACACCGCGAAGATCACCGACCTGCAGGACCCGACGGCCAAGATGTCGAAGTCGGCGTCCTCGCCGAACGGCATCATCGAGCTGCTCGAGGAGCCGTCGCGCTCGGCCAAGAAGATCAAGTCGGCGGTCACCGACACCGGGCGCGAGATCCTCTATGACGAGCAGAACAAGCCCGGCATCAGCAACCTGTTGACCATCTATGCGGCGCTGAC
>DASWMR010000454.1:0-2673 GCA_036399635.1 Actinoplanes sp.
CGGCCTGTGGTTGTTCGGCGGTTCGCAGGTCATTGCCGTCATCACCATCGCGGTCACCGGCTTCACGTTGGCAGCCCTGTCGGCCGCCCTCGGCGCCCGAGTCCTCGAGGTGGCGCCGCACAGCTCCGACATGGCCAACGCCGGCACGTCCACCGCATTCAACGTCGGCATCACGGCGGGTGCTTTCCTCGGCAGTGTCCTGCTGCCCGAGTTCGGTGCACGCAGCACCGCCCTCGCCGGCACCGTATTGACACTGCTGGCCCTGGCGGTGGTCGCGATCGAGCCGACCGTCTCCAGCCGCCGCCGCGCCGAGGCCGATGTCCGGTCGGCCCTCGCCGGGCGGACGAGCGGACCACTGCTGACCGGACCGGTCAGCCGGTAACAAGCTGCTACAACCTGGACTGTCAAGAAACGCTGTAACTCGAGCAGGGCGGCACCCCGGCAGATCCTGCTCGAGCTCGCCGCTGGCGAACACACCGTGGTCGAGCTGGCGGAGCTGTTCAAGGTGTCCCGGCCGACGGTGTACCGGGTCCTTGAACGCGCCCAGACAGTAGGCGGTGCGGAGTGAGCATCAATGATGGCGGGTGAGTCAGCTACCCAGGCGCCGGGCTACTCGGGTTCGCCGTCGAGGGACGGGGTGGGTTCGGTGGGTTTATGTAGTGCGGAATCCCTCGAGTCGCCGTTGAGGAGGCGCCCGGCTTTCTCGATGATCGCCGCTGCGGAGAAGGGTTTTTCGATGAGGTTGATCCGGCGCCTCTCAGGAAGCGAGCCGGAACGTCTCCGCGTGCCGCTGCTGGGCGGGCACACCGAGTGCGCGCAGGCTGCGCAGCACCGCCTCGGTCATGCCGGGCGGGCCGCACACGAAGACGTCGCGGTCGGCGATGTCGGGCACCAACGCCCGCAGGTTCTCCGGGCTCAACGGCTGGTGGGGTGGGTATCCGGCGCCGGTTCGTCCGGTCAACAGGTGCAGGCGTGCCCGGCGTACGGTGGCCAGGTTCTGCATTTCGCCCAGCAGGACCGCCTCGGCGGGGGTGTGTACCCGGTAGAGGACCACGATGTCGCCGGTGAGGGTCTGGTCCTCCAGGAGCGCCCGGATCGGCGTGATGCCGATGCCGCCGGCGATCAGCACGGTGTCGGTGCGGGTGCGGCGGTCGGTCGTGAAGGCGCCGTACGGGCCTTCCGCGAAGACCCGGGTGCCGACCGTGAGTTCGCGCAGGCCGGCGCTGGTCTCGCCGATGCCCTTGACGGTCAGCCGCAGCGACCGTCCGTCCGGTGCCGCGGAGAGCGAGAAGGGGTTGACCTGCCACCAGCGGTTGTGGCCGGGGAAGCGCCAAAGGAAGAACTGGCCGGCCCTGGCCGGCAGCCGTTCGAGGTGGCGGCCGGTCAGGTAGACCGAGACCACGTCCTCGGCCTCGCGGACCACGGCGGCGACCTGCAGCCGGTGCCGGCCGTTGCGGACCAGAGGCCGGATCACCCGGCCGGTGAGCAGCGCACCCAGCGCGAAGGTCCAGAGCGCCCACCAGTACAGCTCGGTGAACACGTTGGTCTTGAACGCGCTGCCCTCGTAGACCTGGTGCACGATGCCGAGCGTGACGACCGCGTAGACCAGCAGGTGGACCGCGTGCCAGGCCTCGTACGACAGGCGGCGCCGGACGGCCCGGGCGGAGGTGGCCGCGATGACCACGAGCAGGCCGACGGCGATCATGCCGAGCAGCACCGGGAGTTGGCCCGCCAGGTGCACGGTCTCGGCGAGGACCGAGAGCCGGTCCAGCTTCGCGTAGCCGAGCAGTACGAACGCGGGGTGCAGCAAGGCCAGCACAAAGACGGTGAAGCCGACCCGGCGATGCCAGGTAGTGAGCCGGTCCATGCCGATCCGCGCGTCCAGGAACGGCAGGCGGGCGATCAACAGCAGCTGCAGGGCCATCAGGAACGCGAGGTGCAGACCGAGGAAACGGCCGGTCGCGGTGAGCGGGTTGGGCGCCGGCGAGCGGGCGGTGCCGAACATCAGCTCGACGATCACCAGGTTGGCAAGCACGAAGAGCCAGAGAACGAGGTGAGCAGCGCGGGCTGACATCCACCACACGTACGCCCCAGCGGTGCGCGCCGCAAGAGGGCCTCAATAGATCAAGAGCGATCAAGGGCATGCAGTACGGCGTACGTGACCGCGCCGTAGACCAGGTGCGGAAGCAGGTCGCTCAGCCAGTCGGCGGCCGACCAGGTGCGCGGGTCGCTGACGCCGAGCGCGGCCATCGACACGTCGGTGGCCGCCATCGCGGCGCTGCCCACCAGGAGCCCGCCGAGCGGGACCGGCGGGCGCACGCCGACCCGCCGGAGCACACCGAACGCGGCGCCGATGCCGACCCCGGTGACGACGCCGGAGAGACTGCCGAGACCACTGATCCGATGGTCCCGGATCTCGCCGTCGCCGGGCACGGTCACCGGCAGGCGGTCCTCGATGGCCTCGACGGTCTGCTCGGGCGTGCTGCTGGTGCCGCGGCCGCGGATGGCCATGTCGAGATAGGTCGCGGCGTTGAGCGCCGCGGTGCCGGCGGCGCCCGCCGCGGCACCTGCCAGGAGTCCGGTTCGCATGCTTGAGGCGTGCCCGGTCCGGATGTCACCGAAACCCGCGCCGGGGCGGACGCCGCTCAGACGAGGTACGTGGCGAACCACATT
>DASWMR010000455.1:0-4874 GCA_036399635.1 Actinoplanes sp.
AACTACTACCTGCACTACCAGTCCCCGGCAGCCCGGGACAACGTGATCGACAAGGCGGCCGCGTCCGGCTTCACCGTGTTGCGCACCTGGGGCTGGTTCGACACCGGCACCGCTGACGGCACCGATCCCACGGCCGGCAGCCAGAACGGCGTCTACCTGCAGTATTGGGACGGCACCGGGCACCCGAAGTACAACGACGGGCCGGACGGCCTCGAGCGGTTGGACGCGGTCATCGCCCGGGCCCGGGACGCCGGCATCCGGCTGATCATCCCGTTCACCAACAACTGGGGCGACTTCGGCGGCATGGACCGCTACGTCGAGTGGGCCGGCAAGACCCATCACGACGACTTCTACACCGACGCCACGATCCGCGGATGGTTCCGCGACTACATAGCGCACCTGCTCGACCGGACGAACACGATCACCGGCGTGCAGTACAAGAACGACCCCACGATCATGGCGTGGGATCTCGCGAACGAGCCGCGCTGCATCGGCTCCGGCCGGTTCCCGCGCTCGGCAGACTGCACCACCGACACCGTCACGGCCTGGGCCGACGAGATGTCCACCTTCATCAAGTCGGTCGACCGCCGGCATCTCGTGACCGCCGGCGACGAGGGCTTCTTCGCCGACGCGCCGGGCACCGACGACTGGACGCACAACGGCGGCGAGGGCGTCGACACGGTCAAGCTCGCCGCGCTCAAGAACATCGACGTGATGAGCTACCACCTCTACCCCGACGGCTGGGGCAAGACGGCCGACTGGGGAACCCAGTGGATCCTCGACCACGCCGCTGCCGCTCGCCAAATCGGCAAGCCGGTGATGCTGGGCGAGTTCGGGCTGAAGAGCAAGGCCGAGCGCAACGTGGTCTACCAGCGCTGGACCGACGCGGTCTACACGTCGGGCACCGCCGGGGCGCTCTATTGGATCCTGTCCGACCGGCTCGACGACGGCTCACTCTACGGCGACTACGACGGCTTCACCGTCTACTGTCCCAGCCCGGTCTGTACCACGCTGGGCAACTTCAGCCGCCGGATGCGCGCGATCGCGCTGACCTTCCCGCCGGTGGCCGACGACGACAACGCAACCGTCGAGTTCGGTGCCACCGCGACGGTGTCCGTGCTCGGCAACGACATCTTCTATGCGCCGGCGACCCGCATAGTGCCGGCCACCCTCCAGCTCAGCGCGACGGCGGTTACCGGCGGCACGTTCTCGGCGGCCCCGGACGGCACGGTGACATTCGCGCCCACGGCCGGCTTCTTCGGTCGCGTCACCACCACCTACACCGTGACCGACAACCGGCGTCGCCGGTCCGCACCGGCAACTGTCACGGTCACGGTCAAGCCCGAGCCCACCGCCCCGCAGACGATCTTCGACTTCGAGGCGGGGACCCAAGGGTGGGCGGCAGCCGACTTCAACCCCGCCGCCGGCACGGTGGAGACAAGCACGACCTTCCACGCCGACGGCGCACAGAGCCTGCACCTCACCGGCACCGCAGGCGGGTGGTTCGGCGCCGCCCTGCCGGCCCCACTGGACCTCGGCACGCGCGCCGAGCTGAGCTTCGCTTCACCCTCGTCAAACGGGTCCTTCACCGTTTCGTTCCAGACCGGCGACGGGCTCGCGTGGTGCCAGGGTGACGCCAAGCCCGCCGAGGGCCGCCCCGGGGTCTACGCGCTCGACCTCACCGAGGTGGCACCCGGCTGCGCGGGCATCACCGACGTCCGCACCGTGAACATCTACGTCGGCGGCGGCCAAGAGCAGTGGATCGACGCGGTGACCGTCTCCTGACCGATGCGCTCCGGCCCGGGCCTCGACAGTTGACGCGGCCCGGGCCTCACAGGCCCGGGCCTCACAGGCCCGGGCCTCACCAGTTGATGCGGCCCGGGTAGGTCGCCTCGGCCAGGCGCTTCTGCCCCTCGGCGTTGGGGTGGAAGTAGTCGCTGCGGTTGACCAGATCGAGCGAGAAGCGCACCCCGTGCACGGCCCCGCCGTCCCAGCGGCACCGCGACCCGTACGCCTGGCAGGCCTCGGCCAACTCGTGGTCGTACTGGTCGATCCGGTCGGCGACCAGCCGCCGGCGCTTGTCGTCGGCGGCCGCCGTGGAGGTGGGGTTGGCCAGCATCGCCGGGCAGATCCCGCGGTTCCAGGCCCGCACGGCGCGCGGGTCGTCGTGCCCGAGCTCCCACAGCCGGTGCAGGTCGGGAATGCTCACCACCAGCACGTGCGCCTTCGGCAGGCCCTTCTTCAGCCGGGCCAGCCCGCTGTCGATCTGATCGCGGAACGTCCGCACCGGAGTCATCGCGGCGGCACCGCCGGAGCAGATGTCGTTCGCTCCGATCAGGACGGTGACGTACGCGGCCTTGGACTTGACCGCCGACGCGGCCTGACCCGCCAGATCACGCGCCCGGGCGCCCGGCTCGGCGTAGTTCGCCACATGGCCCTTGATCTTCGGATTCTTCGCCCGGATCCGCAGGTAGTGGCTCTGCACCCCGGTCGACGACCCGGTCGACCAGGAGTTGCGCCAGCAGGCGGCGTAGATCGCGCAGCTGCCCACGCCCGCGGTGATCGAATCGCCGAGGGCGGCGATCGAGGACGGGTAGCCCTTGGCCGGCGGCTTGGTCGTGCCGGTCCCGGCCTGCTGCCCGGAGCCTTCACAGGCGAGCGCCAGGGCGGCCAGGACGGCGAACACGGCCAGATGCCAACGACGGAGCATGCGGTCCCCAACCATCACTCAACGCAACAACAAGACCACCCTAAGGTACGGGACGGCGCGCGGTGGGGGTCACCAGCCCGGTCTCGTACGCGACCACGACCGCCTGCACCCGGTCGCGGAGCTGGAGCTTGGTCAGGATCCGGGTGATGTGCGTCTTCACGGTGGCCTCGCTGAGATGCAGCGCGGCCGCCAACTCGGTGTTGCTGAGCCCACCGGCGAGCAGGGTCAGCACCTCGCGTTCGCGCGGAGTCAGCCCGGCCAGGTCGCGGTGCAACGCGCCGGCGGCCGGGTCGGCGCGGGCGAAGCGTTCCACCAGCCGGCGGGTGATCGACGGCGCGAGGAGCGCGTCGCCGTCGCGGACCAGCCGCACCGCGTGCACCAGGTGGTCCGGCGAGACGTCCTTGAGCAGGAAGCCGCTGGCCCCGGCGGTGAGCGCCGCATAGACGTACTGGTCGAGGTCGAAGGTGGTCAGCATCAGCACCCGCACCGGCCGACCGTCCGCGGTCGACGGCGGGTCGGCCAGGATCCGCCGGGTGGCCTCGAGCCCGTCCAGCTCGGGCATCCGGATGTCCATCAGCACCACGTCCGGCCGGGTCCGGCGGGTGGCAGCGATCGCCTCGACGCCGGTGCCGGCCTGACCGGCCACCTCGACGCCGGCCGCCCTGAGGATCATGGCGAAGCCGCTGCGGACCAGTTCCTGATCGTCGGCGATCACCACCCGGGTCACTGGGTCGGTCATTGGGCGGCCGCCAATGGGAGCCGGGCGCGTACCCGAAAGCCGCCGCCCGCCCGCCGGCCGGTCTCCAGCGTGCCGCCGTAGAGCCGCAGCCGCTCGGCGAGGCCGAGCAGCCCGGTCCCCGGGCCCGGACCGGCCGGTTGCGCCTCCGGCGGCGGCGCATCGTTGGTCACCTCGATGAGCAGACCGGCCGGGTCAGCGCTGATGTCGACGCTGGTGGCCGCGCCCGGTGCGTACCGCAGCGCATTGGTCAAGGCCTCCTGCACCACCCGGTACGCGGTCAGGTCCATCCCCCGCGGCAGATCGGCCGCGGCCCGGCGGACGGACACCGGCTGGCCGGCCTTGCGCACGTTGGCCACCAGCGCCTCCAACTGGCCCAGGCCCGGCTGCGGGCTCAACATTTCGTCCTCCGGCCCGGGGGTGAGCACACCCAGCAGGTGCCGCAACTCGGTCATGGTCTCCCGGCCGCTCGCCTCGATCGCGGTCAGTGCTCCCCTGGCCAGCTCCGGCTCGTCGTCGAGCACCTTGCCGGCCGCACCCGCCTGGATCGTCATCACGCTGACATGGTGGCTGACCACGTCGTGCAGCTCCCGGGCGATCCGGGCCCGCTCGCGCCCGACGGCCAGCCGGGTCGCCGCCGCCTGCTCCCGGTGCAGGGCCTCGGTGCGCTGCTCGGAGGCGCTCGCCCGGCCCCGCGCCGCACGGATCGCCACCCCGGTCAGGCCGACCGGCAGCAACAGCGCGAACACCCCCGCCCAGCCGGGCAGCCGCGGCCAGGTGTTGGTCTGCAGCGCGGCGATGAGGGTGGCGACGGCGAGCAGCGCGCCGATCGACAGCGGCGCCGAGCGGCCGTGCACCGCGAGCGAGTACGCCCCGATCAGCAGGGCCACCAGGGTCAGCAGGTTGCCGTCCGGATCGAGGGCGAGCATCGCGAAGATCTG
Source organism: Actinoplanes sp. (assembly GCA_036399635.1). Taxonomy (GTDB): domain Bacteria; phylum Actinomycetota; class Actinomycetes; order Mycobacteriales; family Micromonosporaceae; genus Actinoplanes. Next base: position 4,388 of record DASWMR010000455.1, read on the forward strand.
GAACGCGAAGACGGCCAGCGGCCACCGGCGCCGGGCGACCAGCGCGAGCGCGATGAGCAGGTTGGTCAGTGCGCCCTGGAGGACCTCCTGCCAGTTGGCGCCGGGCGGCGGGAGCCCAAACTCACCCGGCCGCAAGGGTGGCGGCGTCGGGACAGGCACGTCGGCGAAGGTCAGCCACACCACCGCGATGCCGAGCAGCACGGCGAGCGCGACGTCCGGCCACAGCGTGGGCTCGGCGGCACGCCACAGGCGCAGCAGGCGGGTAGGCACGGTCCCATTCTGTCCGGCGGGCGCCCGCGGCACCTCCGTCCTGGCGCGTACATCGCAAGGATGACTCGGCCCGGCGGCAAGCCCGCGGAGGTAGCCGGCACCAGCACCTTGCCGGATCCCGGCGGCGGTGCCGCGCTCCTACGGTGCCTGCCATGACTGAATTGGTGCGGCTGCGAGCGGTCGGTAAGCAATACGAGACGGCGGGACCGTCCGCCCT
>DASWMR010000456.1:0-5570 GCA_036399635.1 Actinoplanes sp.
CCGTCGCCGCATATTGCGGGGACTTCTCGGCCCAGTACGAGGTGGCGGCGGTCACCGCGGACGGAGGCAGGGCCGCGAGTCGCTCCCGGATCCGCTGCCCGAGGGCCGGATCGTCGATCCCGCCGGCCGTCGGGGTGTAGATCACCACCAGGTCGCCGCCGCGGGCGCCGAACGCCTCCTGGACGGTCTCGCCGGCCCTGGTCGACTCACTGTTCGGGTCGTTGTACCCGCCCTCGGTGAGCTGTCCGAAAACACCCAGCCCCCAGACACCCGCACTGATCACCGCGACGAGCGCGACGGTCAGCACCGGCCACCGGAAGCGGGCCACCCACGATCCCCAGCCCGCGAACACGCCAACCCCTTTTGTCGCTGTGCCTCCCGGCCGCCCCCGGCCGGGCTTTGACAGATCACATCAGCTGAGCGCCGCCGCTTCCAGAGCCACTCCGCCGCAACCGGTGCCGAACGCCTCCAGCGTGGTCCAGCTGAGCCGCAGATTGCCGGTCTTGGGCGCCCGGTAGGTCACCGTCAGCACCGCGGTCCGCAGCGCGGCGTCGCGCTGCTCGAGCGTGACCGTGCCGGTGGCCGATCCGGTCGAGAGTTTCGCTTCCAGTCGGCCGCGGGCGGCGAGCGCGCCGACATAGAGCTTGAGTACCCGGGTGTCGGTCGTAGCCGGTGCGGTGAGGGTGAAGCCGTTGCCCTTGCCGCAGGTACGGATGCCGGTCGGCGTGCCGTCGCTGTGGTCGACCGGTTCGCCGCCGGTCCACTTGAACCGCTGCGGGCTCAGCGCGTGCCGGAACCGGGGCGCAGTCGGCGCACCCTCCAGAATGGCGAAATCGCCGGTCTTGTCGCGCTCCAGGGAAAACGTTCCGGCTTCGCCCCAGTGCACCCAGTCCCAGCTGCCCTCATCGGGCAGGTCGACCAGGGCCGGCACGTTACCCCGGCTGATCGCGACCGTGCCGGGGTCGGCCGGCTTGCTGGTGGGCGACGGGGTGGGTGGCGGAGTGGGCGACGGGGTGGGCGACGACGAGCGCCGCGACGGCGTCGGCGTCGGGCTGCCGATGGGAATGGTCTCCTGGCCGGGCGACGGGATGAGCACGTCGCCGAGCCCGGGCGCGGCCGCCGGCGGCAGCTTCGGCTCCGCGGTGTCGTCCCGCATCGCGCGGCTCGCGACCAGGCCGAAGCCGACCACCACGAGGACACCGGCAAGGATCACCGCGGCCGAGGAGAGGACCTCGCGGCGCCGGCTCGAGTCCAGCATGGCCGACTCGAGTGAGGTGCGCCGACGGCTGCCGGTCTGGGTGGTTGGCTGGCCGACCCGGCGCGGGCCCAGCGGCAGGCGGCCATCTCCGGTCGACGGCAACCGAGCCTCCCGATCATGTGCGGAGCGTGATGATGCCTGAGTGCTATGACGATCTCACTTCGATCCGTGACGGTGAAGAGCGGATTGAGTTACCGGCCGTACGGTCGATCACCCGCATCGGCGGTTCGGTGGAGGTTTGCCGCGGCCTTCGTCACAGCGGCGGGTACGGTGTCCGAAGTTTCCGCCGATCCGGTACAGGAGAGTCGAGTAGATATGAGCACCCCCGCACCAGCCACCAAGCGCCGCGGACAGGCGGTCGCCGGGGCCCTCGCGGGTCTGGCGGTCGTCCTGGTTCTGGTCGCCGTCTTCATCGGGGTGAAGGCCTCGGACTCCGACAAGCCCGCCACCGAGCCGGCCGCGCAGGCCGCCGCGTCGCAGCCCGCGGCCCAGCCGACCGCCGCCGCGCCCCCGTCCGAGGCTGTTCCGCCCGGCAACCCGTCCGCGGTGAACACCCCGGCCGGGCTGACCGAGAAGCCGGTCGTCAAGGGTGGCACCGGCACGGTCACCGAGATCAAGACCACGGTGCTGGTCGCCGGCCGCGGCCCGGTGGTGCAGAAGGGTCAGACGATCACGGCGAACTACCTGCTGGTCGACTACAAGACCGGCAAGGAGCTCGACTCGTCCTGGCAGCGCGGCGAGCCGTTCAGCACTCCGATCGGTACCGGCGCCGTGATCAAGGGCTGGGACCAGGGCATTCCGGGCCAGAAGGTGGGCAGCCGGATCCAGCTCGACGTGCCGGAGGCGCTCGCCTACCCGGGCAAGGGCGACCTGCGCTTCGTCGTGGACATCCTGGCGGCCCAGTAACAGCGGAGCAGTAACAGCGGCCCAGTAACAGCGGCCCAGTAACAGCGGCCCAGTAACAGTGGCCCAGTAACAGTGGCCCGGTAGCGGCAGGAACAGTCAGAGCTCGGCCACGACCACGTCGAGCTGCCGGGGGCGGCCCGCGGGTGCGGGCTGCTCCGTCACGGCGTACTTGAGGTCGCGCAACGCGGTCACGACCTCGTCGATCGAGCCGGGATTGCCGCCGTCCGCGGCCAACGCGCGTACCAGCCGGCCCTTTGTCGCCTTGTTGAAGTGGCTGACCACGGAGCGTGTCGGCACCCCACCGACGGTCCGTTCATGCAGCACCCGCAGGGTCGCCGTCTGCGCACCCGCCGGCGACCACATCGCCGCGTAGGCGCCGGACCTCAGGTCCAGCACCGGGCCGTCGGCCGCCGGCTGCAGCGCCGGGGTGAGGACCTTCCGCCAGTACGCGGCCAGCCCGCCCACCGGCGCGGGCAGGGTGACCCCGACCGAGCAGCGGTACGCGGGGATCCGGTCGTCCAGCCGCACCACGCCCCACAGGCCGGAGAAGACCACCGCGGTCCGGTCCAGCCACGCCCGGGCGGCGGGTGCGAGACTGCCCGGCTCCAGCGCCTCGTAGAGCACGCCGGTGTAGACCTCGGCGGCCGGCCCGGCCGGCGCCGTGGCCAGCACGGCGTTGCGAGCCAGCTCACCGCGCTGCCCCTCGCTCAGCCCGAGGACGCGCAGCGACTCGGCGGCCGACTGGGCGCTCGTCCGCCGGCACATCGCGACCAGCCGGGTCATCAGCCGCCGCCGCGCCGGTGCCAGCCGCGGCAGCCAGAGCGCGGCCGGATCGACCGGATCACCCGAGGTGGCGGGCGTCTTGCCCTCGGACGGTGGCAGCAGGATCAGCACGTGGCGAGACTAGGGCATATCTGGTGGATCACGAGGGGCCCAGCCGACGCCAGACCACCTGGACCTCGCCTCGCTCCCGCGTGCTCCACCAGATATGCCCTAACCGTCCCGCCGGGCGGTGAGCGCTTCGGGCACGCTGGCATAGATGTCGAGCCACCGGGTCAGCCCCAGGGTCTCGAACAGTTCCCGGAGGAATTCGCCCGGCCCGGCGAGGCGTACCCACCCGCCGTTCGCCACCGCCCGGTTGTTGCCGACCACGAAGGCGCTCAAGCCCATCGAGTCGCAGAATTCCACCTCGGACAGGTCGACGACGACCCGCGGTTCGGGCCGATCGAGCACCTGGTCGAGGGTGGCGGTCAGGACGGCGGCGCTGTCGATGTCGAGATTGCCCCGCACGGTGACGACCACCGAGCCGTCCGCGTTTTCCACCACGGATACGTGCACAACTTCAATTCCCTCCGGGGACCGGACAGCGGCGAGCGTTGACCGCTTCTCTCTGCCCAGAAGTCGGCCGGAAGTCACCTGGTCGATGGAGCGGATGGCACGGTGACCCGGGTGCGGACGCTCGCCTGGTCGAGTTCGCCGACGCGCACGGTGAACGTGACCTCGTACGTGCCGGCCAGCGGGAAGGTGATCGCGCCGACCGCGTGGTGCCGGGGGACCAGACCGAGCAGCGGTTCGCTGACCGGCTCCAGGTCCTGACCGAGCAGCCGGGAGGTGACCCGCCACTCGTCCGCCGGCAGCGGCGCGCCGGACGGCGTGTAGACGAACGCGTGGATCGTATTGGTGTCGCCGATCTCCACCGGGAAGATGTTGAACTGCAGCGTGTACAGCGGGCTGGTCAGCGTCTCCGACACGCCCTGTTCGCGGACCGCGCCTTGGTCGACCGGGGCGCTGCGGCCCGGGTTGACCTGCACGAGCACCGCGCTCAGCCCGAGGATCACCGCGGTCGCGGCCACCTCGATACCGACCGCCCGGCGCAGCCGGGCGGCGCCGGCGGCCGGCACCTGGGAGCGCTGCACCAGGCGGCGGGCGTACGCGGCGGCGCCGAGGGTGGCCGCGAGCACCGCGACCTTGGCGAGCAGCAGCCGGCCGTAGCCGGTCTGCCAGAGCGCGCCGACCGAGCCGACCTGCACCACCGCCTGCACCACCCCGCCGGCGACCAGCCAGACCACGGCCAGCGCGGCCCAGCGCGACCAGGCCGGCAGCAGCACGCCGAGCACCCGCGGGTGGGTGCGGGGCAGCAGGAAGACGGTCAGCGTGATCAGGCCGCCGAGCCACACCGCCATCGCCGCCATGTGCACCACGTCCGCCGCGATGACCGCGGCGGCCAGCGGCGCGGCGGCCGCGTGCCCGGTCAGCGGCCAGGTGGTTAACCCGGCCACACCGAGTGCGATCAGCGCGACCGCCCGGCCCCGAGAGCCGCCTTTAGTCCAATTAAGGGCAGTGGCGGGGTGGTGGGACGGGGGGCGCGAGGGACCGCGCAAAGCGGCCGGCAACAGGCCGGCGAGCAGCGCCAGGATGCCGAGCCGGGCGAGCAGGATCAGGCCGTACGAGCTGGTCAGCACGTCGCCGAGATCGCCCGGCGAGACGTCCCACAGGGCGGCTCCGGTGCTGGCCGGCGCCTGGATCCAGAGGGAGCCGAGGGTGGCCACGGCGGTCAACCCGAGCCCGGCGAGGGCCATCAGCGTCGCCCCGCGGCGGCTGCGCCGGCGGGGCCAGAGCAACGCGAGGAACAGTGCCGGCCCGGCGGTGAGCGTCAGACCGGCGTACGCCAGCAGGCGCATGACCGGCGTGACCAGAGTGACCGATCGGTGGGTGCCGTCGCTGGACGGCTCGGCGGGCCGTGCCGAGGGTGCGCCGACCGAGAAGGTGAGCGCGCCGCCGATCGGGTGGCTGTCCGCCGAGACCACCCGGTAACTGACCAGATAGGTGCCCAGCGGCTGGCCGGCCTGGCGCACCGGGATGCGCAGCGTGTTACCGGCTGCGGCCGGGCGGCCGGAGATCCGCTTGCCGTCCGGGCCGAGCACCTGCACCCGGCCGTCCACCGGGGTGATCGCCTCGCTGAAGGTCACCACGATCTCGGTGGGGGAGGCGCCGACGATGCTGCCCGGTGCGGGGTTGGCGCCGAGCAGCGTGGCATGCGCCTGGGCCGGCCCGGCCGGCAGGATCAACCCGGCCAGAGCAGCCACGAGCAGCATCAGTACGCGTGGCGCCCTCACGATCAGTAGTTCGGATAGCGGAGCCGAAAGGTTCAACCCCTGGACGGCCGCTTACCGGGCCGATGTCGCGGGTAGCCGATATCTATACGCTCTGGAACAGGTCCAGTGCCCCTCAGCAAGCCCGCCCCTCAGCAAGCCCGTGCCCCGAAGGAGGCTGCGATGTCCGAAGCATCCCGTGCCGGTCAGCCCGCCCAGCCGCGCGACCTCATCGACGTCCCCAAGGTGGTGTCGCGCTACTACACCGAGCACCCGGATCCGGAGGTGATCGGTGAGCGGGTCGCCTTCGGCAC
>DASWMR010000457.1:0-3723 GCA_036399635.1 Actinoplanes sp.
CGTCGTGTTCAGCTGGGACATCAGCCCGAACTGGCAGCTCGAGAGCGACTCCGAGAACACGAGCGAGGTCGAGGTCCGTTTCATCGCCGAGGGCGATGGGCGCACCCGCGTCGAGCTGGAGCACCGCAACCTCGACCGGCACGGCCCGGGGTGGGAGTCGGTCCGCGACGGCATCGGCCACGACCAGGGCTGGCCGCTCTACCTGGCCCGGTACGCCGCACTGTTTACGGAGGCGGGCTGAGCGACAGAGGCGGGCTGAGCCACTGAGGCGGGCTGAGCCACTGAGGCGGGCTGAGCCACTGAGGCAGGCTGAGCCACAGAGGCGGGCTGAGCCACAGAGGCGGGCTGAGCCACTGAGGCAGGCTGAGCCACAGAGGCGGGCTAAACGAACGAGGCAGGCTGAGTGACCGGGGCGGACGGGGCGACCGGCGGCGCGGACGCGCGTCGCAGGGCACGCACCCAGCGGCGAAATGCGAGCGCCCGGCGTAGCACCGCGCGGGGGATCTTGCGCTGGGTGCTGACGTGCAACAGCAATCTCCACATCGGATAGTCACCGCGGCGGTTCGACAGCGCATAGGAAAAGCGGGCCGCAGGCAGGTCGGCGTACTCGGGCATCCGCTCGAACCACCCGCTGCTGGCCCGCGCCGCCCGCTGCAGCGGCGCCAGCGCCGCCCGGCGCCGGTCCTCATAGCGTTCCAGCGCCACGGTCAGATCGGGACCGGCGGAGCCGGCGAACACGACCTCGGCCAGCTCCATCGCGTCCTGCATCGCCAGCTTGGTGCCGGAGCCGATCGCGAAGTGCGTGGTGTGCGCCGCGTCGCCGAGCAGCGCGACGTTGCCGTTGTCCCACCGGCGATTGGTGATCCGGCGGAAGTTGAGCCAGCCGGTGCCGCCGGCGATCAGCGGCTGACCGTCGAGGTGGCTCGCGAAGATCTCCTCGAGGTGTGCCACGCCGGAAGGCCTGTCCAGTCTCAGCGCGGCCCAGGTCGACGGGGTGCACTCGACGATGAAGGTGCTGGTCCGGTCGTCGAACGGGTAGGCGTGGAACCAGATCCAGCCGGCCGGGGTCAGCTCGAAGCCGAAGGTGAAGGTGCGGAACACATACCGGGTGCCGAGCCAGATGTACTTGTTGCGCCCCACCTCGATGTCGGTCCCGAAGTGCTCGGCGTCCCGCTCCCGGGTGCGACTGCCGGCACCGTCCGCGGCCACCACGAGGTCCGCGTCGCCCAGGGATGCGGAGTCGACGTGGTAGCGGATCTTGACGCCCAGGTCGGCGGCCCGCCCGGCCAGGATCTCGAGCAGCCGGTGCCGGCCCAGACTGAAACCGTACCCGGCCAGGTGGGTCACCGCCTTCCCGGTGGCCCGCACCTCGTACTCCTCCCACCGGCAGGCGGCGTCCCAGATCTGCCGGGCGCTCACCGGGTCGTGCCGGAACAGGTCGTCCAGCAGGTCGTCCCAGAAGACCACCCCCCAGCCGTACGTGACTCCGGCCGGATTACGTTCCAGCACGGTGACCTCGTGCGAGGGGTCCGCGAGTTTCGCCAGCACGGCGAAGTACAGTCCGCCGGGTCCGCCGCCGACGCAGGTGATCCGCATGGTGGCCTCCTATCGGTAGGACGGGAAGGTGGCGGTCAGATCCGCCGGGTCGGCCTCGGGACGGCGGTGCCGGACCAACTCCGCGTACGCGCCGGGGTCGGTGACCACCCGCCAGGTGTGGAACGCATGCCGGCCGGGCGCGAAGCCGGCCTTGTAGGAGAACAGCGAATCCGCGCTGCCGCCCCGGCCCCCACCCAGGTGGAAGACGGTGTTGCCGCGGCCCTTGCACCAGCGCCGCACCTCGTCGTACAGCAGCTCGTCGGCGTACCGGTGCCGCGCCCGCCGGGTCGACGAGACGTAGCCGGTGGCGATGCCGCCGCACTCGAAGAAGGTGTTGCCGCCCACCACCTCGTCGCCCTCGAGCGCGACCGCGAGGTGCATCCGGTCGCCCACCGCGTCGTGCAGATCGGCCAGGTGCTCGCGGGTGAAGAAGTAGTAGGGCGACGCACCGACCCGGCGCATGTTGTCGTGATAGACGCCGACCCACTCGCCGAGCCGGTCCCAGTCGTCGAAGACCACCCGGGTGCCGGCCCGGCGGGCCCGGTTGATGTGGTTGCGGTGGTCGCCGCGGGTCTGCTGCCACATCTGTTCGGGGCTCACCGTGAGATCCATCGTCACCGTCTCGCCGTGCCGGACCAGCGCGCCGCACCGCTCGAGCGCCGGCAGCGGCGCCGGCAACAGCGGGTGCATCCGGACGAACGTCGTCACCACCCCCGACGCCCGTAACGTGGCGCCCAAAGCAGAGCAGGCCCGCTCCCAGAACCCGGTGTCCGCGCCGGCGGTGCCGATCGGTCCGGGATATCCGTACGGCGAGGCGGCGTCGCGCCAGCCGGTGTTGGGGACGTCGCGCAGGATCAGCGGCAACAGAAGGATGTGGTCACCCTCGGCGTACCAGAAGGCGTACGGGGTTCCGCCGGTCAGGCGCGCGTCCAGGACGACGTAGTCCGGCACGTGGTACATGTCGTGGCCGGCTCGCTCCAGCGCCGCCGCCCACTCGGCGGCGGTGGGCTCCAGCAGTGCGGCCTGGGTGGTCACCGTCATCGGGGTCTCCTTACCGGCGAGGCGTTGAGCACCAGCGAGGCGTTGAGTGCCATGTTGGCGGCGAACTGGTCGTTGACCACCTGATGCGATTCCAGCCGCACCTGGACGGCCGGGTCGAACCGGCCCAGCTTCACGAAGCCGTCGGCGAGCCAGCCGTTGTCGGCACCACTACCGTCCACAAAGGCCCGATAGGTCTTCCCGCCCGGCCAGATCACCCGGGTGAGGAGCACGCCGAACGCCGCCATGTCCGCGGTGGTCCAGGCGCTGCCGCGGCCGAGTGCCTCCACCGTGTACGCCAGCACGCCGTTACCGTGGCTGACGTCCTGACCGGGCCGGCGGGCCGAACCCCATACGTCGCTCCAGAAATAAGCGGTGGGCTCGACCGGATGGCGCCGCAACTGCCCGCGCAGCCGCTGATCGATGCCGGTGGCCACGGTCGTGTAGCGGGCCAGCCGTGCCGGATCAGCGGTGACCCGGGCGAGGTTGACCGCGATCAGCGCCCAGTGTGCTGCCATGTGCGTACGTTCGCGATAGATCGTCGTCCGGGCACCGCGCGCATACCACTTCTCGAAGACGTCCGTCTCGGCGAAGGCCAGCAGCCGGTCATAACGCGCCCGGTAACCCGGATCCCCGTACACGCTCGGCGTCTGTCGCATCGCGGCCAGCAACGCCGTCCCGTACCGCCAGAAATAGCTCTCGTAGAGCGGGACCTCGTTGCCCTCCTCGCCGGAGGCGGACGACGCCCAACCGTGGAAGCCGTCGCGGAAACGGCTGCCCGGAAGGCTGCTGGAGACCACCGCGGAAGCGGCGACGTTCTCGACGAGCTCGAGCGCCCGGTCGAGGTAACGCCGCTCGTGCGTGGCGCGGAACATCGCGACGCAGGCATCGACCGAATAGGACAGGTGGTAGTGGTCCCAACTGTCCGCCGAGCGACTCATCGGCACGCCGGTCCGGTATTGATAGTCCCAGCTCTGCAGGAAGACCGACGCCCAGTGCGCGACCGGCCGGACGGCCTCCAGCGCCTCGCCCCGGGCCGCCGGCAGCGGGGTCGTCATCGCCGGGACGTCGCTCCCCGGCGGGGCACTG
>DASWMR010000458.1:0-4527 GCA_036399635.1 Actinoplanes sp.
CGCTCGCCGACGCCGATGGCCAGCACCTGCGGGGCCAGGACCAGCACGTCACCGCCCTCGAGGTGCTCCAGGTGGGGCTCGTAGAGCAGGTCGGTGCCGGCGAACCTCGGGTGGTGGCGGTAGATCGCCCGGGTCAGCGTCGTCTCCCGGCTGCGGGCCGGCATCGCCAGGCTGGTGACCGCCACCCGGTCGCGCACCCAGACCGACGAATCGCGGGTGAAGAGCAGGTTGGGCAGCGGGTCGATGACGAATTCGTGCCTGTCCATCATCTCGTAGACCAGGCCGCCCGGGCCGGGTTTGAGCTCCTGGTGCGCCAGCCCGGCCATCAGCACGTCGGCGAGCCGGCGCGGGTCCTGGTCGTTCAGGTAGCGCCCGACGCTGTCGCGCAGCGTGTCGCCGAGCCGACGGTCGGCCAGGACGCCGGCGGTGAGCTCGGCGCGGGCCTCGGCCACGGCGAGCGTTTCGGCGAGAAGCTCGCCCAGGTAGAGCACCTCGACGCCGCGAGCGCGCAGGGCATCGGCGAAGGCGTCGTGCTCCTCCTGCGCCCGGCCCACCCACGGGATCGCGTCGAAGAGCAGGGAGTCGTTGTTCCGCGGGGTCAGCCGAGCCAGCTCGGCGCCCGGTCGGTGCAGCAGGACGGTACGCAGCGGAGCCACTTCACTGTCGACGTAATGCACCACAGGGCGACCGTAGCCCACTGTGGCGGCCGCCACTCCACGCGGTCAAACGATGACGTTCTGCCTAGATCATGGGACATCGGTGCGCCCGTGCGAAGGTGAGGCTAACTTGATGCTTGAAATGGCCGAACGGGAAAGCAAGACCGCAGAGATGCGCCATCCGCAAGAACTGCCGGTGCGTGAATGCGGCATTCATCCCCACTCACTCCCCTTTCTTCTCACACTGACGTCTTGCTTCCGTATGGGGTCGAGCACTTACGGTAGTGAAAAGAGAGCCCGAAGGACCTTTTGCCGGAGGTCGCAGTGACTGTCTTCCCAGCACGCCCAGCTCTGCCCGCTCCTTCCAAGAGTCTGCAAACCGTCGATCGGGGTCTGGCGACGCAGCCGTTCACCGATCCGGAGGGCCCGAACCGCCAGTCGCCCGCTGAGTGGGCCCGCCGCCGACGCGCCGAGCGGGACGCCCGCCGTCTCGAGGCCGCCGGCGCCCGTGCACTCACCCGCCTGGACCGCCTCGGGCCGAACTGGCACATCGTGGACTGGCCACGCACCGATTCGCAGGGCTATCTCGAGCCCGATCTCGCCGACGACCGTGCCGGGTTCCTGGCGATCGGCCCCGGCGGGGTGTACGCGGTGACCGTCGCCGACCACGGCCGGGCACGCGTGCTGATCGCCGGGGACGTCGTGCAGATCAACGGTAAGCGCCCGCAGTACGTCGCCGAGGCGCGCCGCGAGGCCCGTCGCGCCGGCAAGGCGCTCTCCGCCGCGGTCGGCCTGAGCGTGCCGGTCACCCCGGTGCTGACGTTCGTCGGCTCCGGTGTGATCAGCGTGCACGGCCTGCCGAAGGAGGTGCTGGTCGCCACCGACAAGGAGCTCGACCGGCTGCTGATCGCGGGCGGTTCGCGCATCTCGCCGGCCACTGCCAGCAAACTCTCGGCGGTCGCCACCCATCCAGCCACCTGGGCGAACGCTCCGTACCGGCCGGCCGGCGACTACCGGTGGTACAGCGACGGACAAACGGCCGCTGACAAGCGGACGGCACGCCGGTAACGTTCTTTCCAGCGCTGTCGACCGGGCTCGGCGTCACGACTTCACCGTCGGGGCGCCCCGGGTCGGCCGAAGAAGGAACGAGGAGGACCCGGTGGCCCATGTCGAGCTCTCCCTCTCGGGAGCGTTCGTGCCCCAGGCGCGTACGCCCGCCGAGGCCGAGTTCGCTCCGGGCGTCGACCGGTGGGCATCGACCGTCGCGGCCGCCACCGAGCCATGCCTGATCATCGACACCGCCACGGTGATCGTGGCCGTCTCGGCCTCGTGCACCGAGCTGCTCGGGCTGGGTAAGCCGCCGGAGGCGATCGGCCGGCAGCTTGGCGGAGCGTTGCGTCTGCTCGACTTCACCGCCGGCGCGGCCGAGCTCGAGGAGTCCGACGCCGAGCGCATCCCGCCGCTGCTGGCGTTGCGCAGCGAGCGTCCGGCGCGCGGGTTGATGCGGGTCGTGCCGGAAGCGGGCGGAACGCCGCTGACCGTCGACGCCATCGCGACACCACTGCTGGACGGCGACCGGGTCGCCGGGTCGCTGACCTTCTTCTCCGCCGTCCGCTAGCCGGTCCGCGCTGCAAAGAGTGTGGTGATCGACGCACTGGGCAAGATTGACCCTTAAACCGTAGTCTGCCCTCATGCTCGATCTAGATCTGTTGCCGGAGGAATACGCGGTGTGCCGGCTCCCCGCCGGTTCGCCCATTCCCGCCTCGCTGAGCAACGGGCCGGACGACAAGAGCGTCATCTCGCTGAGTTGGGCGCCGGACGAGCTGTCGATCATCTGCCCGACCGACCGGGTGCCAGCCGACGCCGTGGCCGACACCGCCTGGCGGTGCCTGCGCGTGGTCGGGCCGCTGGACCTTGCGCTGACCGGAGTGCTCGCCTCGCTGATCGGGCCGCTCGCCGACGCCCGGGTGAATATCGTCACCTTCTCCACGTACACCACAGATTACCTTTTGGTGCCGACTGTCCGGCTCACCGAGGCCGTCGACACATTGACGGCCGTCGGTCACCGCGTCACGTCCTGAGGCAGGCTTTACCATGTCGGCGTGTCCCCCCACACCCGCCGCCTCATCCCCGTGGCCGGCATCCTCACCCTGCCGGCCGCACGCGTCCGCACCCTACTGACGGCCAGCATCCGCGCGGTGCCGACCGCCGGCATGCTCACCGTGCGGACCGCCAGCATCCGCACGCTGCCGGCCGCCGGCATGCTCACCGTGCGGACCGCCGGCATCCCCGCGGTGCCGACCGCCGGCATCCTCCCCCTGGTGGCCGCCTGCGTCCTCGGGCTGCTGACCGCCTGCGGTGAACCGCCGCGACCGCTGTCGACGTCGCCGCCCTATTCGGCAGCTTCCAGTGCCCCCTCCGCCGCCTCGTCGGTCGGGTTGCCGCCGACGCCGGCCGTGCCGACCGCAGGCGGCTATCCGACACAGACATATCCGACTTATGTCACTCCTGCCGCAACTCCTCCTCGGCCGACGACCACCACCCCCTCGCCGACCCCGGCACACGCCGGCCGGTGCACCGGCCAGCCCACCGGCGCCGAGATCCTCGCCGAGGTCACCGGCATGCAGGGCATCCCGAGCGAACCGCTGCGCATCTTCGAGGGCCCGTTCTGCTCCGGCACCTGGTCGTTCACGACCCTCGAGGTGAGCGGCATGAGCGAGGACCAGGTCGACCCGCTGATGGTCATCGCCACGGGAAAGGGCAGCACGCTCGAAGTGCTGGCGGCCGGCTCGGACGTCTGCACCGACCCGGTGCGTCTCGGTGCCCCACCCGGGATCCGGGTGCTGGCCTGCGGCTCCTGAGTGGGTCGCCTGGTCGCCTAGACTGCCGGCATGCCCGGAACGCCGCCCATGCACTTCGTCTACCTCGGCCCCGAGGGCACCTTCACTGAGGCGGCACTGCTCACCATCCCGGCCGCCGAGCGCGGCCCCCGCACGCCGGCCCGCAGCGTGCCCGAGGCAATCGAGGCAGTGCGGTCCGGTGCGGCCGACGCCGCCGTGGTGCCGTTGGAAAGCTCGGTCGGCGGGGCCGTCCCGGTCACCCTCGACGAGCTGGCCACCGGCAGCCCCCTGGTGATCACCCGCGAGATCGTGCTGCCGGTCGAGTTCGTCCTCGCCGCCCGCACGCCGACCCCGTTGGCCGCGATCCGCACGGTCGCCGCGCATCCGCAGGCGTCCGCCCAGTGCCGCAAGTGGCTGCTGGCCAACCTGCCCGAGGCCACCGTGGTGGACGTCCTGTCCAACGCGGCCGCGGCCATCAGTGCGGCCAGCGGCGAGCACGACGCAGCGCTGGCGGCGCCGATCGGGGTGCCCCGCAACGGGCTCACCGTGCTTGCCGACAACGTCGCCGATCACGCCGACGCGGTCACCCGCTTCGCGGTGCTCACCCGGCCCGGTCCGCCGGCCGCACCGACCGGCGACGACGTCACGTCACTGGCCCTGAAGATCCGGCATGACCAGGTGGGTGCGCTGCTCGCGGTGCTGACCGAGCTGGCCGTCCGGGGAATCAATCTGTCCCGCATCGAGTCCCGGCCCACCGGCGAGCAGCTCGGCACCTACGTCTTCTTCCTGGACTGCGCCGGCCACGTGGCCGAGCCGAGGCTGGGCGAGGCGCTGCAGGGCCTGCGCCGGATCTGCGCCGAGGTCCGCTTCCTCGGCAGTTATCCCCGGCACCGGCTCACCACTGAGGCTCCGGTTCCGTCCCCGCCCGGCCTCTCCGACGCCGACTTCGCCGACTCGGCGCTATGGCTGGCCTCGCTCCGCTCGGCGGGCTGAGTTGATTGCCACGCTTCGCTCGGCGGGCATTGCGCCCC
>DASWMR010000459.1:0-5496 GCA_036399635.1 Actinoplanes sp.
CCGGCGCGGTCTGCTCGCCGTCGACCCGGACGGCGGCACGGTCGAGTCGCTTGTCGACGCGGTGGACGGGGTCGTCATGCGGTTCTGCAACAACGCGGCGGTGGCCGGGGACGGCACGATCTTCTTCTCGGACTCCTCGACGGTCCACCCGATCGACGAGTGGAAGGCCGAGATGGTCGAGGTGACCTGCACCGGGCGACTGGTGCGGCGCGACCCGGGCGGGCGGGTCGACGTGCTGGCCGGCGGGCTGGCGTTCGCCAACGGGGTCGCGCTGGCCGCTGACGAGTCGTTCGTCGCGGTGGCCGAGACGGCCGCGCGCACCGTCGTCCGCTACTGGCTGACCGGTTCCCGCGCCGGCACGAAAGACTTCCTGGTGGCGGATCTGCCCGGCTATCCGGACAACATCTCCCGCGGCAGCGACGCCTTGATCTGGGTGACCATCGCCAGCCCCCGGGACCCGGTGGTGGAACGCCTGCAGCGCGCGCCGATGTGGCTGCGCCGCCAGGTCACCCGGATCCCGGAGGCGCTGCAGCCCGCCCCCAAGCGCACCGTCCGGGTGCAGGCCTACGCCGCGGACGGCCGACTGGTTCATGACCTGGCGGTCGAGCACCCGGCCGGCTTCCACATGGCCACCGGCGTCCGCGAGCACGGCGGGCGGGTCTGGCTGGGCAGCCTGCACGAGCCCGCCGTCGCCGTGCTCGACTTTTGAGTCCTACTTCGCCGGGGGCCGCCAGACGGTGAAGTCGCGGATCTGGAAGTGGCTCGCCACGGTGCGGAAGGCAAACCAACCATCGCGGTACGGTTCGGGATCGGTGAAGTCGAAGACCAGGGTGTCGTCGCTGTAGTAGCGGATCCGGTTGCCGTCGATCGACCACCGCACCCGCACTGGAGTGTTGGCCTCGATCCGGGGTTCGGTCAGGTCGAACACCAGCGGCCGGTTGCCCGCCTCCCCCACGTACCGGCGGAACCGGGTGGTCGTGTTGAGGTTCGCCCCCTGCCCCACGTAGTACGTCTTCAGCAGGTCGTACTCGGCCAGCAGGCCGCTGCGCGAAGTGGCGAAGACGTCGTCCGGTGAGCGGACGTCGCGCGCGTTGAAGAACGAGTTCAGGTCGGTGACGTGGTCGTTCGGGCCGCCCGCGGAGACCGGCGTGGCGGTGTACTCGATATCGTACGGCCCGGACAGCTCCTGTCTGAGCCAGACCGACGCGCCGCCGGGCACGTCGATGTCGAGCACTCCGTCACGGGCCTCGACGGTCCCGCCACTCTGCAGCTCGGCCGTCCACTTGTCGGTGCCGCCGCGGAAGTTGTCGCGCACGATCGGCTGCCAGGCACGCTCCGGGCCGGCCGTGGTCTCGATCCGGGGCAAGGCCGGCGGCCGGCCGCCCGCGCCGAGGAAGAAGTCCGGCAGGGTGGACTGCAGGTAACCGCGCACGGTCCAGCCGAGCCGGTACGCCGGGTTGTGCGCCAGCGTGTAGAACCGCGTCGCGGTCGGGGCGGTTGTGGTGAACAGCCGCAGCGCGGTGTGGTCGGCGGTCTCGGCGAGCACCTCTTCGCGCCAGTCGCCGAGGACGTCGCCGTAGAACGGGGTGGCGTTGCGCCAGGAGGCGGTCACCCCGGCCGGGTCGAAGATCCGCTTGCTGGCCTCGGTGCGGTAGTCCCACTTGTCGATGTGAGTGGAGTCCAGCAGCTCGGCCAGGGTGTCACCGTCCCACCAGATCCGGAAGTTCACGCTCGGCACGGCGGTGGAGATCCGCTTGCCGCGTACACTCCAGACGCCGGCACCCGGAAGCTGCTGGTTCGCGGTGGCGGCCCACAATTCCGTACCCGGGTGGCGCGGGTCGATGTCGGCGACGGTGCCGCGCGGGATGTCCCACAGCGCCGCGTCCTGCGGCACGTCCGGGTGCGCGCCGGTGACCAGCCGCTCGCCGGTCGCCGCGTCGTAGTAGTACCAGGGGAACGACGTCCACACGCCACCCTCGGTCTGCTGGATGGCGTAGCCCTCCAGGCCGGGGCGGGCCGGGTCCAGGTCGCCGATGTGGAACCGGTCGCCGTGCGTCGAGCCGGCCACGTCGTACCGGAAGGTGCCGTCGCTGTTGACCACGTAGTTGCCGTCGGCGATGTCGTCGCGTCCGTCGCCGTCCACGTCGACGATCCGGATCTGGTGGAAGCTGATCCCCCGGTCCCGCACCCACTTCCAGCGCCGGCTCAGCGTGCGGCCGTCGAAGTCCCACGCGGCGACCGCGACCCGGAAGTCGCCCCGCACGGCGCCGATCCGGGTCACCAGCTTGGTGATCAGGCTCGGGTGTACGCCATCGAGGTAGCCCACGCCGAACTGGCCGCCGGCGGTACCGTCCGCAACGAAGTCGTCCGGCACCGGCACCCGGGTCCACTCGGCGCCGGTCCAGCCGTCGAGCACCGAGACGAACTGGCTGGTCGGCAGAGCTGCGGTGAGCGGCGCGCCGTCGCCGAAGACGACACCGGCCGCGGTCTTCACGGTCACCTCGGCCCGGCCGTCGCTGTCCAGGTCGTAGACCGTGACACCGTCGTCGTTGCGGAACCCGGCCACCTCGCCGAAGCCGCTGATCGCGGCGGGCGCCGGGTCGTTCGCGGCGACACCGCCGGCCCGGGTGAACGAGCCGGGGCCGAGGTCCACCCGCCACAGGTGGCGACCGGCCAGGGTGTACGCCTCCAGGTAGGAGGGTTTGTCGAGCGCGTACGGCAGGCGGGACACGACCAGCTCGTACGCGCCGTCGCCGTCCAGGTCGCCGGGCCAGGAGTGCTGCACGTAGTAGTCGGCCGGTGCAGTGCCGGGAATCGCGGCGAGCGGGATCTGCGCGTACCCGCCCGGCAGTGTCAGGGCCTCGCCGGTCTCCCGGCGTTCCCGGCCGTCGATCACCGGGCGCACCGTGTACGCCCCGGTGCCGTGCGTGCTGTCGGTGAACGTCGTCGAGGCGGTGACCGGGCGCCGGTTGAGGCGCTTGTCGCCCTTGTAGACGTTGAACGCGATGTCCTGGCCGTACTCGGTGCCGAGCAGCCGCCAGCTGAGGAAGGTGCCGGCCGCGGACGGGACGGCGACCAGACCGCGGTCGAGCCGCTCCACGATCCGCCGCGGCGCCTCGGCCGGTTTCGGCGTGGCGCGGGCGGGCGCGGCGGCGGCAGTCGCCGGCACGCCCGCGGTCAGGGCGGCGGCCACGGCCGCGGTCAACAAGCGCTTCATCGTTGGTGGGCTCCCCCGGTCTCACGCTCCTCGACGGAGCACCCGGCGAACCTAATCGATGATCTTAAACGAGTTGTTACCGCTGCCGCGCCAGGCTGTTCAGGTACGTCTCGACGTTGGTGTAGCCGTCCGCGCCACCGCGCGCCCGTCGGCCGGGTCGGCCGGGTCGAGGCCGTTGGCCTGCTCCCAGGCGTTCGGCATGCCGTCGCGGTCGGCCGGTGCCGTCCCGCCGACCGGCGAGCCGAACCCCCCAACCGCGGCCGGGTCCGTGATGAGACCGCCGGACTGCCCGGTGACGGCGCCGATCGCCCGGGTGCCCAACTCCGCGGTGGTGAGCTCACGGCCGTCGACCGCGCCGTTCTTGTCCGGGTCGTAGAGGTTGCCGAACTGGTTGCGGCCCTTGACCTGACTCGCTCATGTCGGGCGTAGCGGGACAGCGCAAGAACCGTCAAGCGTGGGTGCCGCCCGGTTGATACCGTCCGAACGTGTCGTCGCGAACCCGTGAGCTGCTGCAACTCCTCGCCGTGGTCAATTCCCGGCTGAGTGCGGACGTCTCACTGCCGGCCCTGGCACGGCGGGCGCACCGGTCTCGTTTCGATCTGCACCGCCGGCTGCGGCGGCTGACCGGCCAGACACCGAAGGCATACACGACGCGGGTCCGGCTGGCCCGCGCCGCGGGCGACCTGGTTTCCGGCGACCGCCGGGTGTCGGAGATCGCGTTCGACAACGGGTTCGGCAGTCATGAGGTCTTCACCCGCACCTTCACCCGCCACCTCGGTCGGAGTCCGCAGAGTTACCGCGCCCGCGGGTTGGCCGTGGCCGGCCAGCACATCACCGCCGTGCACGCCTCGACGGTGCACTCCACGGCACCCTGCATCAGCCTCTACCGCATCAGCATTTTCGAGAGGAAACCCGCTGTGCCGCTCGACATCTCCGTTCGTGACCTGCCCACCGTCCACGCCCTGGTGATGCGCCGCCGGGTCACCCGCGACGAGATCGCGACCGCGCTCGCCGAGACGCTGCCGACGGTGTTCGACTTCGCCCTGCGGAACGGGCTGGCGATCGCCGGTCCGCCGTTCGCCCGTTATCCGCAGGTCGGGATGGGGTCGCTCGTCATCGAGGGTGGCATCACCGTCGTCGAGCCCCCGTCCACGGCACTCGACGACGGCATCGAGGCGCTGGTCATCCCGGCCGGTCGAGCAGCGGTGACCATCCATCACGGACCGTACGACAGCCTGCCCGAGTCCTACCAGCAACTCGAGAAGTGGATGCGCGACCAGGGACTGACCGCGGCCGGAGCGCCCCGGGAGACCTACCTGACCGATCCGGGCGAACATCCTGACCCGGCGACATGGGAGACCGAAATCGTCCAGCCGGTGCACTGACCGGCCGGCTCAGTGGACCCGGCCCCACAGGTCGCAGGGATTCGGCCGGGGCGGAATCGTGCGCTTCGGCCATCTGCGCCGCGTCGGCGAACCCATGGGCGACGCTCGCGGGCAGGTGGGCGTCGCTGCCGAAGGTGACCGCGTCCCCGCCTTCCTCATGCACTAGGTCAGGATTGTCGCGTGCAGCGGCAACCCGGTGTTGATCTCCAGCGCCCGGCCCGGAGCGTGCCGGAACTCCCCATCTCCAGACCGGTGAGGATGTGCAGCTGCGGGACCCGACAAGGATGGGCTGTCGCCGTGCCGGCCGGCGACCCCACGGCCTCGGCCCGCGTGCCGTTCTGCCGGCCCAGGACGCGTTCGACTTCGCCCAGTTACACCCCCGATCTAACGCGATCGTCGGCGCGGCAGTGGAACATCGCCCGCTGGGCCGACACGGTGGGGTGAGCTAGCGGCTTGCGGGTGGGGTGGGAGGGGGCAGGGTGGAGGACTCCAGACCGAGTCAGACAGTCCAGTCCCAGTGTCGGCCACGCTGCGGGCGGCCTGCTTTGGTGACGCCGAAGTGCGATCGAGCGACGCCGTGTGGCGGGTGCGCGGCGTTATGTCGGTCTCCGAACTGAGATGACGCCAGGCGTGCGGCCCCAAAATCTTGATTGAGCATCCGGAGTAGCCGAGAACAGTGCACTCGATCATGGTCGAGTTGGATTGCGGATAGCTCATTCCCGCTCTCGTCCGCCGCTAGGGCGCGTCCGGCCTGGTGTTCCACTCCGAACGCAGCTGGCAGCCCGAATTCAACCGGTCGACTCCCTTTTGCGCAGCGAGTTGCTGTCCGGCCTGCCGAGTCGTCAGCCGGAGTCGTCAGAGTGGCAGCTCATAGCGGCTGACGAGTGTGCGGAT
>DASWMR010000460.1:0-6705 GCA_036399635.1 Actinoplanes sp.
CGGCCCGGACGGCGGTGAGCAGGTTCGCAGTCGCGGCGGCCGGTCCGGGCGCTGCGGTGTTCGCCGCGGTGTTCGCCCGCAGGTGGACGTAGCCGGCGAGAGCGGCGGCCACCGCGCGGCGCACCGCCTTACCGTCGGCGCCGCGCGCGCGCAGCAGGTCGCCGGCCGCCCCGTCCGGCTCGGCGGCCAGCCCGATCAGCAGGTGCTCGCAGCCGATGTAGTTGTGGCCCAGGCCCACCGCCTCGCCGACCGCCGCCTCCAGGACGACCCCGGCGGGCCTGCTGAACCGCAGCCCGTCCCCGCCGGCGGCCGGCTCCGGCGTGCCCGGCGCCGCGATTGAGCCGGGCGCGACGTCCATCGCGTCCAGCACCTGGAGGGTCAGGTTGTGGCCCTCAGTCAGGATCCCGTGCAGCAGGTCGCCGGTGGTCACGGTGGCCGCGCCGGAGTCCTTCGCCCGGTCGGCTGCCAGGGTCAGCACGGCCACCGCCCGCGGGGTGAAGCTCGGCAGCCGGGCGGCCAGCTGCTCGCGGTCGAGGTCGGAGAGCACCGCCTGGCGGATCGTGGCGAGCCGCTGCACGGCCTGCTCGAGGGCGCGTTGGCAGATGGTGGAGACGGGGAGCCCGGCCTCGCGGACCGCGTCGGCCAGGTCGTCGGGGAGGTACACGTTGATTTTTGGCATGCCGTCTTTATAACCCGTCTGTGGGTAGAAAGATATAACCCCAAATAGCGGTTACTCGTCCGTCCGAGGGGTGGAACGCCCGGCGGGGCAGCCGATCGGCGGGCGCGGCGCCGATAGGGTGACCGGCGTGGTGACACGCATTCCGGTAACCGGCGACCGCCCGTACGACGTCCTCGTGGGTCGCGACCTCGGCGGTGCGCTGCCGGGCCTGATCGACGGTTCGGCGCAGGCCGCCGTCCTCTACTCCGCGCCGCTGCGCGAGCGGGCCGAGCGGGTCGCCGCCCGGGCCGGCGCGCGCCCGGTGCTGATCGAGGTGCCGGACGCCGAGGCCGGCAAGACCATCGACGTCGCGGCCCGCTGCTGGGACCGGCTCGCCGAGGCCGGCTTCACCCGCACCGACGTGGTGATCGGCGTCGGTGGGGGAGCGGTCACCGACCTGGCCGGCTTCGTCGCCGCCGGCTGGTTGCGCGGCGTGCGCTGGGTGCCGGTGTCGACGTCGCTGCTCGGCATGGTCGACGCCGCGGTCGGCGGCAAGACCGGGGTGAACATCGCGGCCGGGAAGAACCTGGTCGGTGCGTTCCATCCGCCGGCCGGCGTGCTCTGCGACCTGGACGCGTTCGACACCCTGCCGGCCGACGACCTGCTCGCCGGCATGGCCGAGGTGATCAAGTGCGGATTCATCGCCGATCCGCAGATCCTCGCCGAGATCGAGGGCGACCCGAAGGCGGCGCTCGATCCGCACGGTGCGGTGCTGGCCGGGCTGGTCGAGCGGGCCATCCGGGTGAAGAGCGACGTGGTGAGCGTGGACCTCAAGGAGTCCGGGCTGCGCGAGATCCTCAACTACGGGCACACCCTCGGGCACGCGATCGAGAAGCGCGAGAAGTACACCTGGAAGCACGGCCACGCGGTGGCGGTGGGGCTGATCTTCGCGGCCGAGCTGGCCCGGCTGGCCGGCCGGCTGGACGAGGCGACCGCCCAGCGGCACCGCACGGTGCTGGAACTTGTCGGGCTGCCCACGGCGTACCGGCCGGATGCCTGGACCGACCTGGTCGCCGCGATGCGCCTCGACAAGAAGGCGCGGGCCGCCACCTTGCGGTTCGTGGTTCTCGATGCCCTGGCGAAGCCGGGCATTCTGGCCGGGCCGGACGAGACGGTGCTCGAGCGGGCGTACGCGGCGGTGGCGCGGTGATCTATGTGCTGAACGGCCCGAACCTCGCTCGGCTGGGCAAGCGGGAACCGGATGTGTACGGCCACACGACGTATGCCGGCCTGGTCGACCTGTGCCGGCAGACGGGTGACCGACTCGGGGTCGCCGTCGAGGTGCGGCAGACCGACGCCGAGCACGAGATGATCGCCTGGCTGCACGCCGCCGCCGACGAGGGCGCCGACGTGGTGCTCAACCCGGCCGCCTGGACGCACTACAACATCGCCATCCGGGACGCCTGTGCGATGCTGCGCGGGCGGCTGATCGAGGTGCACCTGTCGAACATCCACACCCGCGAGGAGTTTCGCCACCATTCGGTCATCTCGGCCGTCGCCACCGGTGTCATCGCCGGGCTGGGGGTGGACGGCTACCGGCTGGCCCTGGAGCAGCTGGCCCGATTCGCCGGATCCGAGACTGCGCCGGTAAACTCGGCCGGTCACCGATAAGTTTCCAGACCAAGGCAGGACATGGCTTCCACGAACGACCTGAAGAACGGCCTGGTGCTCAACCTCGACGGCAGCCTCTGGGCCGTGGTGGAGTTCCAGCACGTCAAGCCCGGTAAGGGTGGGGCGTTCGTGCGCACCACGCTGAAGAACGTGCTGTCCGGCAAGGTCGTCGACAAGACCTTCAATGCGGGTACGAAGGTCGACACCGCGACGGTCGACAAGCGCACCATGCAGTACCTCTACCAGGACGGTGAGGACTACGTCTTCATGGACCTGGACAACTACGAGCAGATCACGGTGCCCGGCCCCACCGTGGGGGACAACGCGAACTACCTGCTCCCCGAGGCCGAGGCGACGGTGGCCACGCACGAGACCGTGCCGCTCTACATCGAGCTGCCGACCAGCGTGTTCCTCGAGGTCACCTACACCGAGCCCGGCCTGCAGGGCGACCGCTCGACCGGCGGCACCAAGCCGGCCACGGTCGAGACCGGTGCCACCGTCCAGGTTCCGCTCTTCATCACCACCGGCGAGAAGATCAAGGTCGACACCCGCGACGGCCGCTACCTCGGTCGTTCCTGATCATGGCGGAGGGCCCCAAGACGCAGATGCCCGCCCGTCGCAAGGCGCGTAAGCGGGCACTCGAGGTCCTCTATGAGGCCGACATCCGCCGGCTCCCGGCCCGTGAGGTGCTCACGGTGTACGTCGAGCGTCTCGCCAAGCCGCGCCCCGATCACCTGGACTACGCGGTGGGCCTGGTCGAGGGCGTGGCCGAGCACCTCGAACGGATCGACGAGCTGATCGGGAGCTACGCCGAGGGCTGGACCATCGACCGCATGCCGGCGGTCGACCGCAACCTGGCGCGGATCGCCATCTACGAGCTGCTCTACGTCCCCGAGATCGACGACCCGGTCGCAATCAGCGAGGCCGTCGAGCTGGCCAAGCAGATGTCGACGGACGACAGCCCGCGCTTCCTGAACGGCATCCTCGACCGGATAGCCGAGTTCGCCGCCCGCTGACCCACCGCACCACCCACCGCATCACCTCGAACGGCCCGGAGCCTCTTCCGGGCCGTCCGTCGTCATCCCGCGCCGCTCGAGTGATTCGCCTCGCTCGATGACTGCGCGACCGGCGCGACCGATTTTGGACATCGGTGAGGGTGCTCGGGGACGGTCTGTTACTGGGGGCGGGGTGGGTCGGCGCTGCGCCCTGGGTGGGACAAACGGTGCTGGAGGGGCTGTTTGGCGTTCACTCAGTGTGCGTAAACGGGCAGTGCCTGCGGCGGCCAGCACGAGCTGTGATGTCGCTTCGCCGGCGCGAATGTCGCGTTGCGGCCTGGGGGCGCGGGGAGGTCGCGGCGGCAGCGGCGAAGCCGAGGGCCGGGCCGGTGCGGTTGGTGGAGCGGCGCAGGCGTATCTGCGCGGGTTTTGGATCCGGGTACGCGAAAGGCCCGCGTGGAGCGACGCGGGCCTTGGGCGGACGTGGTCAGCTGGCGAAGAACGCGCGGGGGTCGGCGACCAGGACGCCCTGCTCGGTCAGGCGCTCGATGAGGCCGGACGGCGAGATGTCGTAGACGATGGCCAGGGCGCGCAGGTCGTCGGCCCGGATCGAGAGGACGCGTCCGTTGTAGTCGCCGCGCTGTTGCTGGATGGCCCGGGCGTAGCGTGCGACGTAGGCGAGGTCCTCGCCGGTGGTGTCGTACAGCTTCTCCAGGTCCAGCACGATCTTGTTGGTGGCCTCGAGGCGGACGCCACTGCCGTCGGGCAGCAGCTCCGAGACGGGCACGCGGTAGAAGTCGGCCAGCTCGGCGAGGCGCGACACGGTGACCGCGCGGTCGCCTCGCTCGTACGAGCCCACCACGACGGCCTTCCATCGGCCGTTCGACTTCTCTTCCACACCCTGCAGTGACAGCCCCTGCTGCTGGCGGATGGAGCGCAGGCGGGCGCCCAACGACTTGGCGTACTCAGACGGCATTCTGACACTCCCGGTACTGTGCTGGCCGGAGGGTTCGTCCTCCGCGATCGCTACGCAGCGTGACGGTACGGAGTTTGCGACTCCTGGTCAAGTGTTGGTTACCGATGAGTCGCGCGGCTCCCGGGGGACTTGCCGGATTCGTCCGTCTGGTCTGGGGGTCAGCCACGTCACCATGGTCAGCGCCCCGGCCACTGGTAACGTAGCGTCAGCCAGCGAGCGGCCCGATGTCGGGGCCGCCTCAGACGTCCTTTAACGACCCGTCCGGTGAGGCGGGGAAGGAGGTCCGCCGTGGCACAGCCACGCGCCGACACGCATCGCAAGATCATCTTGAGCGAGCCCGACCTGCACCGGGTCGTCGACCGCATCGCTCATCAGATTCTCGAGAAGACGTCGGGCGCCACCGGAACAGTGCTGCTCGGCATACCGACCCGCGGGGTGCCGCTGGCCCGCCGGCTCGCCGCCCGGATCCACGCCTTCGAGGGCCTGGACGTTCCGGTCGGCTCGCTCGACATCACCCTCTACCGCGACGACTTGCGGCTGCACGCCACCCGGGCGCTCGGCAAGACCGAGCTGCCGGGCGGCGGGATCGACGGGCGGCGGGTCATTCTCGTCGACGACGTGCTCTTCTCCGGGCGTACGGTCCGGGCCGCGCTCGACGCCCTGAACGACGTGGGCCGCCCCAGCTCGGTGCAGCTCGCCGTGCTGGTCGACCGCGGGCACCGGCAGCTGCCGATCCGCGCCGACTACGTGGGCAAGAACATTCCGACGGCGCTGTCGGAGAGCGTGCGGGTGTCGCTCACCGAGACCGACGGCCTGGACGGTGTGTCGCTGACCGCGACCGAGGGGAGCGAGAATTGATCAAGCATTTGCGATCGGCCGCCGATCTGGACGCGGCCACCGCCACCCTGATCCTGGACACCGCGGGCGAGATGGCCGCGCTGGCCGGGCGCGAGGTCAAGAAGCTGCCGACGCTGCGCGGCCGGACCGTTGTCAACCTGTTCTACGAGGACTCGACGCGCACCCGGATCTCGTTCGAGGCGGCGGCGAAGCGGCTCTCCGCCGACGTGATCAACTTTTCCGCCAAGGGTTCCAGCGTGTCCAAGGGGGAGAGCCTCAAGGACACCGCGCTCACCCTGCAGGCGATGGGCGCCGACGCGGTGGTCATCCGGCACGCCGCGTCCGGCGCGCCGCACCGGCTCGCCGCCTGGGTGGACGGCTCAGTGATCAACGCCGGCGACGGTACGCACGAGCACCCGACCCAGGCGCTGCTGGACGCGTACACGATGCGCTCCCGGCTCGGCCGGCTGGACGGCCTGCGCGTGGCGATCGTCGGGGACGTGCTGCACAGCCGGGTGGCCCGCTCCAATGTGCTGCTGCTGACCACGCTCGGCGCCCAGGTCACGCTGGTCGGCCCGCCCACCCTGATTCCGTTGGACGTGTCGGCCGCACTGTCGGCCACCGCGAAAGTGTCGTACGACCTCGATAGCGTCCTGCCCGACATGGACGTGGTGATGATGCTGCGGGTGCAGACCGAGCGGATGCAGGATTCGTACTTTCCTTCCGCCCGGGAGTATTCGCGGCGCTACGGGCTCGACGGCGCGCGCATGCGCAAGCTGCCGGAGCACGCGATCGTCATGCACCCCGGCCCGATGAACCGCGGGATGGAGATCACCCCCGAGGTGGCCGACTCGTCCCGCTCCACGATCGTCGAACAGGTCGCGAACGGCGTGAGCGCCCGGATGGCCGTCCTCTACCTGCTACTCGGAGGCAAGGCATGACCTCGTACGTGCTCAAGGGCGTCTCGATCGTCGGCGGCGCCCCGACCGACCTGCTGATCCGCGACGGCGTCATCGCTGACGGTTCCGATCGCGACGCCCAGGTGATCGACGCGGCCGGGCTGGTCGCGCTGCCCGGCCTGGTCGACCTGCACACCCACCTGCGCGAGCCCGGCCGGGAGGACGCCGAGACGGTCGAGACCGGTTCGCGGGCGGCCGCGATCGGCGGCTACACCGCGGTCTGCGCGATGGCGAACACGTCGCCGGTCGCCGACACGGCCGGCGTGGTCGAGCAGGTCTGGCGGCTGGGCCGGGAGGCCGGGCTGGTCGACGTGCAGCCGATCGGCGCGGTCACCGTCGGCCTGGCCGGCAAGCAGCTCGCCGAGCTCGGCGCGATGGCCACCTCGGCCGCGAACGTGCGGATCTTCTCCGACGACGGCTTCTGCGTCGCCGACCCGAAGCTGATGCGCCGGGCCCTGGAGTACGTGAAGGCGTTCGACGGCATCATCGCCCAGCACGCCGAGGAGCCCCGCCTCACCGAGGGCGCGCAGATGCACGAGGGCGAGGTCAGCACCCGGCTGGGTCTCACCGGCTGGCCCGCGGTCGCCGAGGAGGCGATCATCGCCCGCG
>DASWMR010000461.1:0-2314 GCA_036399635.1 Actinoplanes sp.
GTCGCCGAGCCTGCGAGGGCCGAACGGCCGTGGCGAGTCCGGCTGCCGCGATGGTGCGGGTCGCGACGCACCCGCTTGCCGTTGGTGCCGGGTCGGTGGCCTTCATCGGTTCAGCAGCCGACGGCGGTGCGACGAGCAGGCTGCTCGCCAGCATTCTTGGCCGGAAACCGGACAACGTACGGGTGAGACGGCGGATGGACGGAGGTGCTGGCTACGTGTTCGCCCGACTTTCGCTCGTAGCCATGACGGTTTAGGGATTACGCCGTGCCATATGCAGGCGTAATGGCGTGGCCGTGGACCTGCTAGTCGTGGCGGCCACCGGTGACGATTGAGGAGCAGTTCATGCTTTGCTGACTAGGCCGCTTCCGGATTGCTGTAATTGATCCGGTACGACGTCATGGTGGCTGAGAATTCACTGGTGGGCTGCCGAACGGCGAACCGGTTCATGAGGCCAGGAACACTCCTTCTCCGCGTCTCTGCCCCGATGTTAGCGATAAACAATCAGGCCGGACAGGCGCGATCACTGTTCGTAACAAGGAATTCACTCTGCGTCCGATGCACGTCTGGCGAGGCGCACCGTCCTCCCGCCGCGTCGCGCGAACAGTCGGGTACGGGAGGAGCCTGACCAGGTCCATGCCGAGCGTGCGGAAACTCACGCCCTGCGCACTTGACGGATTTACCCAGCTCAGGACCTATCACCAGGACGCCACATCGCCACCGGCGCGTTCCGGAGCGCGGCGCCGAGACTTCCGCTGCGCCGAGGCTGCTGGTTCGTGGGCTCATGCTCAGCCGGGGGCCGCGCGCGACACTCTAAGGCCTCGGGCACCGAGACTGAGCGTGTTAACGCTCACACTTTACGCATTAGCGTGCTGATCTGGCCACTGGGGCGGGAACGTCGATAAGTGCGGAAGCCTGCAGGTGGTCGTCGGGGATCGATGTCATCACCATGTTTTCGCGTGCAATTAATCAGCGCGCAACTTCACCCTGTGCACGATAGATGAACGAACCCAGGCTTCGTTCCTGAGGCGACGTACCTCTGGCGATCATTGCCACCCCCGGGCGAACAGCCGCCCGTCGCGGCCGGTGCCGCCGCGCCGACCGAGGAGATCGTGGCAAAGCGGCCTCGAGGCCGCCAAACCGGCCATCCACGTTGTCAGCGGTGGATGACCGGAAGTGCTGGCCACGGCCCGATCGAGCGCGGTAGCCCGACCCGTCGTATCAAACGTGAATTCTACTCACATGGCGCGTGACAATTGCCACTGTAATCGCCTCATGGTGACTGCGACGCTCGATTCGAAAGCGCGGAAAGCGACGGGGGATGGCATTCCTGGGCGCATTCTCCGGCGTGAAAAAATGCCGGCCGCCGCCGGCATCCCGGCGAGGAGGAGTTCATGCTGGTACGGCGTGCGTCGCCCGGCGATCGTGGGGCCGGCCCCGATGTCGAGGCCTGGTGGGTCGGGCGGCGCGGCGAAACCGGACCCCGGTCCGGCTGGCCGCTGGCTGCCCTGCCCGCCCGGGCCGGGCGGGCAGGCACCGACGCGGCCGCACTCGCCGTGGCCCTGCTGATCGCTACCCTGCTTCGGCACGACGGTCACCTGGACCGGGTCGACCTGTCCGGCCTGCTCGGGCTGGCCTCGGTCGCCGCAGTCGTGCACACCGTCGCCGGCCTGCGGTTCGGTCTCTACACCGGACGCTGGTCGTACGGGTGCTTCGAGGAGATCGCCGCGCTCGCCCGGACCGCCGCGCTGACCACGCCGGTGGTCTTTGTGCTCGATACGCTGCTCGGCCGGCTTGTGCCGCGGTCGGCGATCATCGGGGCTGGACTGATCGCGCTGGTTCTGGCGGCCGGCGTGCGGTATGCCGTGCGGCTGTCCCGAGACTCCCGGCTGCGGCCGTCACCGGAGGACGGCGTCCGGGTCGTGGTGATCGGTGCGGGTGAGGGCGCCGCCCAGGCGGTGCGGGCGATGCTGCGCAGCCCGTCCGGGAGGTACGTTCCGGTGGCGCTGCTCGACGACGACCCGGCCAAACGGAGCCTGCAGATCATGGGCGTGCCGGTGGCGGGCAACCGGCACGCCCTCGCCGACGTGGTGCGCCGCCATCGGGCCGACGCCGTCCTGATCGCCATTCCCAGCGCCGGCGCCGATCTGGTGCGGGCCCTGACCGAGCTCGCGCAGCCGCTCAACGTCGACGTCAAGGTGGTGCCGCCGGTCGTCGAGCTGTTCGGCCGGCCGGTGCGGGTCTCCGACATCCGCCCGGTCAGCCACGCCGACCTGCTCGGCCGCCGCGAGATCGGCATCGACCTGGCCGCGGTCGC
>DASWMR010000462.1:0-1939 GCA_036399635.1 Actinoplanes sp.
GGTGCCGAAGTCGTACCGGATGTCGATCGCGGTGATCTTCCCGATCAGGTGGCGGTTCACCTCGTCGATGTCCATCAGCTCGGTGAGCAGCCTGCGCACGGCCTGCGGGCCCGGTCCGGTGGACAGCAGTTCCACCTGCGCGCGGGTGTTGTCCAGCACGTCCGCGGCGACCGGACGACGTTCGGTCTGGTAGGTGTCCAGCAGGGTGCCCGGCGCCCAGCCGCGGACCTGGGCGGCCAGTTTCCAGCCGAGGTTGACCGCGTCCTGAACGCCCAGGTTGACGCCCTGTCCGCCGGTGGGCGGATGGATGTGTGCCGCATCGCCGGCCAGCAGCACCCGTCCGACCCGGTAACGCTCGGCCAGTCGGGTGGCATCGCCGAAGCGGGACAACCAGCGCGGCGAGTGCACGCCGAAGTCGGTTCCGGCGATGGCCCGCAACTGGTGTTGGAAATCGTCGAGGGTGGGCGGTTCCGCGCGGTCGCTGACTCCGGCGGCGGGGACCACGACGCTGTAGAGCCCGGCGCCGGCGGGTCGGAGCCAGAACCGATGGTGGGTCCCGCGGAGTTCGGCCACCCTGGCTGCGATCTCCTCCGGCGGCACACCCACTTCCATCTCGCCCATCAGCGTCTCGGTCCGCGCGGGCTCGCCGGGGAAGCCGACGCCGAGCCGCTTGCGCACCGTACTGCGTGCGCCGTCACAGCCGACGAGATAGTGCGCCCGCAGCTGTTGCCCGTCGGCCAGCTCGACGGTCACCCCGTCGTCGTCCTGCTCGAAACCGGCCACCGCACGACCGTGCCGGACCTGTGCCCCCAGCTCGTCCGCGTGCTCTTCGAGCAGGCGGACGAGGACCTGCTGCGGGATGCCCAGCAGATAGGCGTACGCGGAATCCAGTCCTTCAGGCGCGGCTTTGTCGATGGCGGCGAAGAAGCTGGCAGCCGGCCGCTGTCTGCCCTGCCGGATAAGGCGTTCCAGAAGCCCGCGCATCGCCATCAACTCGATACTGCGAATGTGCAGACCGACGATGCGGACGGCCGACACGGGCTCGGTTTCCTGCTCCAGGACGAGAACCCGGACGTCGTGCAGCCGCAGTTCGGCGGCGAGCATCGCACCGGTCGGCCCGCACCCGACGATGATTACGTCGAACAGGACGGGCGCACCTCCTCAGGCCGGTCACGGTCAGACGCAAGCTACAAGCCCAAGCATCATCGCGTCCATTTCTTTTTCCAGGCAGGTCCCCATTGGGGCCGATATTGGGGTGTGCCGGCCGGCGAGGGGTTCTACCGTGCCCTGTTGATGCCGACCCTGACCTCCCCCCGCTCGACCGTGCGGTCCCTGGCTCGGCTGGGGCCGTGGGTCCGGCCGATACGTGGCCGCTTGGCCGCGGCGGGGATCATCGTGCCGCTGGCGGCGACGATGCGGTCGTTTCGGCGTCGCTCGGCGCGCGTCTACA
Organism: Actinoplanes sp.; assembly: GCA_036399635.1. Taxonomy (GTDB): domain Bacteria; phylum Actinomycetota; class Actinomycetes; order Mycobacteriales; family Micromonosporaceae; genus Actinoplanes. Next base: position 1,451 of record DASWMR010000462.1, read on the forward strand.
CCCGACGATCCGAGGCGCTCGCCGCGGTCACCACCAGGACCGCTGAAACCTTCGCGGGTATCCGCGCCGTCCAGGCGCTGCGGATGCAAGGCGCCAACGACGCGGTCTTCGCCGACTTCAACGGCCACCACCGACACCTCAACGGTGCCGCCGGCCTGGAGATGGCCCGCTACGTCACCGCCTCCCGGCTGGTCGCGAACATCGCCGTCGCCACCCTGATGCTCTGGGGCGCGCACCGGGTCGCCGCCGGCGGCGTCGAACTGGGCGTCTTCGCCGCGGTCGTGCTCAACCTGCGCCGCCTCTACGACGAACCGCTGCGACTCGGCGGGGTGGTGGAGGCCTACCAGTCGGCGTCCGCGTCGCTGCGGGCGATCGCCGCCATCCTGACCCGGCAACCGGCTGTCGACGAGCCGACCCACCCGGCCGGGCTTCCGGCCCAGCCCTTCGGGCAACCGGGCCGCGCGGTGCTGTTCGACCAGGTCAGCTTCG
>DASWMR010000463.1:0-9545 GCA_036399635.1 Actinoplanes sp.
CGCACCCGGGTCGACCGGCTCGCCGGCAGCGCGCGCCTCCGCCTCGGCGCGCAGGCCGTGCCAGGCGAGCACGCCGAGCAGCACCAGGTCGTCGGAGCGGGTCTCGGTGAGGCCGCGCTGCACCGCCTGCCGCGCCTCGGCGTGCCGGCCCTGCCCCATCGCCAGCCCGGCGCGCAGGGTGAGCATCGGCAGCACGTGCCGGGCGCCGCCGCCGGCCAGCACGGTGGCGACCGATTCCAGGTCGCGGTGTGCGGCGTCGACGTCGCCGAAGCCGACCCACAGCCGGCAGCGGGCGAGCAGCAGCTCGACCGCGTCGGCGCCGGACGGCCGGTGCCGCATGGCCGTCTCGATGACCGTGTGCGCCTCGGCCCACTGGCCGCTGCGGAACAGGCCGTTCGCGGCGATGGCGAGCAGCCGGGTCTGATAGCTGCGGCCGACACCGAGCGTGGCCAGCCGTTCGGCGCCGCGCCGGGCGACCAGCACCCCCTCCTCGACGTTGTTCAGCGGGCCGGCCAGCAGCTCGGCGAGGTGCAGATAGGCCACGCCGAGGTCGTCCGGGTGGCCGGAGCGCTCGGCGATCTCGACGGCGTTCCGGATGACCGCGAGACCGGCGTCCGGGTCCTCCCGGAAAGCGGCGCTGAAGCCGAGCGCGGCGCTGGCCCGGACCAGGTCGGCGGTCGAGCCGTTCACCTCGGCCATCTCCAACGCGTCGCGCGCCCGCAGGTTGGCGTCCGCGTAGCGGCCCAGATGGAGGAGCAATTCGGCCAGGTACGCGGCGGCCGACGCGCGCTGCCGCGGCGTGCAGTCGGCCGCCTCCAGCGCGCGTTGGTATTCCACCTCGGCGGTAGCCGAGCGGCCGGCCGCGGCCAGGTACCGAGCCCGGCGCAGGTGCAGGTCGCACCGGCCGGGTGCGTCCGGCCGGTTGGCCAACTCTTCCAGCCGGGCGAGTGCCCGCAGATGCTCGCCGCACAGGTGGGCCGACTCGGCGGCGTGCGCGAGCAGCACGGTGCGCTCCGGCGCGTCGTCGGCAGCCAGCTCGAGAGCCAGCGACCAGTAGCGATGAGCCTCGGTGAAGCCGTACAGGCTCTCCGCCGAGCGGGCCGCGGCCACCACCGACGGCAGCGCGCGGGCCGGCTCGCCGGCCTGCTGCCAGTGGTGCGCCAGCCGGGCGTGGTCGGTGCCGGCCGGGGCCGACTCGAGTGCCTCGGCGTAGCGGCGGTGCAGCACCGCTGCCTCGGCGGGCAGCACCTCGGCGGCGAGGATCTCGGCGACCAGACGGTGCCGGAGCCGGTAGCCGTCCGGCGAGCTGGCGATGAAGCGGTGCGCCACCGCGGCCCGGACGGCTTCGATGAGCTGGTCCTCGCCGAGCCGCGCCCCGCCGGTATTCAGTACCCGGGCCAGCACCGGATGCTCGACCGGCTCGACGCCGCCCGCGATCGCGTGCACCACGGCGTGCGCGTGCGGCGGCAGCTCGGCCACCCGGGACAGGAAGATCTCGCGCAGCGTGTCGGACAGCTCGACCCGGCCGTCGCGCAGGTCACGGGCCAGCTCGCCGGCGACGAACGGGTTTCCCCCGCTGCGCTTGTAGACACCGTCGGCGTCCTCGGGTTCGGCCGCGCCGCCGGTGATCGCGCTGACCAACTCGACGGTCTGCTCGCGGTCGAGCGGGGCCAGGTCGACGACCCGCACCGAGCGCAGCCGGCGCAGCTCGGCGAGGACCCGGCGCAGCGGGTGAGCGCCCTGCAGCGCCTCGCCCCGGATAGCGGCCAGCACCGACAGCCGGATGTCGCCGAGCCCGGCCAGCAGGTAGAGCAGCAGCTGGCGGGTGCTGCGGTCGGCCCACTGCAGGTCGTCGAGGACGAGCAGCAGGCGCCGGTCGCCGGCGACCGCACGCAGGTCCTGGGAGACCCGCTCGAGCAGCGCGCCGGCGTCGTCCGCCTTCGCCGGCTGGGGTTTGTGCAGCTGGCCACTGTGGTCGGAGTGGCGCAGCGCCTGCAGGACCGGGTGCAGTGGGGAGGCGTCGCCGATGTCGAGGCACGTTCCGGACAGGACGGCGAAACCCGCACCACGCATCGCGTCGGCGGCCTCGCGCAGCAGCCGGCTCTTGCCGACCCCGCTCTCGCCGGTGACGAACACCGCGGCCGTTCCGCCGGGGCCGGCGTTGCGTAGATCGGACTGCACATCGGCCAGGATGCCGGTTCGCCCGACAAGCGGCCCGTCGTCCTCCTCACTGGCCATGCACGGCAGCCTAGTGCGAACCCCCGTACCACGTTGTCGTCGGTTCGGCCCTTTCTTCGTCACAAAAGTGACCAGCGGGCACGCCGTCGCAGATACGTCGTTCTGCGGATCCGATAGTGGACTGCGGCTGGCAACGTTCTCCCAGGGCCGACAGACCCCACCCTTGGGGGAGTGTGAGACATGACCGCAATCGCTATGGCGGAGCAGGAGCGGCGTCAGACCGTCACGGTTCTGTTCCTCGACATTGTGGGCTTCACCGCGCTGATCGACGATTTGGACTGTGGTGACGTCCGTGCGTTACAGCGCGACTACTTCTCGGTGGCGTCCGAGGTGGTCCGCGCGGGCGGCGGCGTGGTGGAGAAGTACGTGGGCGACGCGGTGATGGCCGTGTTCGGCACCGGCGACGGCGGCTTCGGACCGCAGGCGGCCGCGGCGGCCGTCCGGGTGGGCCTGAAGGTACAGGCGGCGCTGCGGGGACGGCTCCTGGCCGGCCGGTTCGCGGTACGCACCCGGGTCGGCCTCGCCACCGGCGATGTGATCGTGGACGAGGCGGCGACCCGCGACTTTGGGCACGCGATGATCAGCGGCAGTGTGGTGAGCACCGCGGCGCGCCTGCAGGCGTACGCCCCGCATGACACCGCGGTGGTCTGCGCCGCCACCCAGGCGGTGACCGGCGACCTGATCGCGTATCAGGAGATGCCGCCGGTGCGGGTGCCCGGCAAGCCGTACCCGCTTGCCCTGTGGCGTGCCCTGGAGCCGACCGGCCGTAACTTTTGTCCGGATCGTCGGACCTCTTCCTCGGCCCGTCGCGGCACGGATGAACGGAACTGTCGGACCATGCCGGTATTCTCGCCGCGTCTTGTGACCACCTAAGGCTGATCGGGAGTGCCACCTCGTGACCGCGGAAATCCTGTACGGGGCTGACGACCTCACGCACCTCGAAGGGCTGGACGCTGTCCGCAAGCGCCCCGGCATGTACATCGGCTCGACCGACAGCCGGGGCGTGAACCACCTCGCCAACGAGATCATCGACAACTGCACCGACGAAGGTGTCGGAGGACACGCCAGCAAAGTCGCCGTCATCCTGCACGCCGACAAATCGGTCCAGGTCGACGACGACGGCCGGGGCATCCCGACCGACATCAACGCCAAGTCCGGGATGAACGGCGTCGAGCTGGTGCTCACCCGGCTGCACGCCGGTGGCAAGTTCGGCGGCTCGGGCTACAAGACCTCCGGCGGCCTGCACGGCGTCGGCGCGTCCGCGGTCAACGCCCTCGCGCTGCGCTTCGACGTCACGGTCAAGCGCGACGGCAAGGTGCACGAGCTCAGCTTCCAGCGAGGCGTGCCCGGTGTGTTCGACGGCCCGGGGCCGGACGCGCCGTTCCGCGCCGAGTCCGGCCTGCGCGTCGTGCGCCGGATGAAGCGGGGCGAGCCCACCGGCACGTCGATCCGCTACTGGTACGACGTCCGCTACTTCGAGACCGGCGCCCGGCTCGACGTCGACGCCGTCCGCACCAAGCTGCGCAACACGGCGTTCCTGGTCCCCGGCGTGGTCTACACGCTGCGCGACGCAAGCGGCGAGGAGCCGACGAGCGAGACCTTCCACTACCCGAACGGCCTCGGCGACATGGTGGAATTCCTCACCCACGCCGGCGACCGGCCGGTCTCCGGCCTGCTCATGGTCACCGGCGAGGGTAAGTACAAGGAGAACGCCGCCGACGCCAACGGTGTCATGCAGTCCAACGTGGAACGGATCGCGCAGGTCGAGGTCGCCTTCCGCTGGGGGACAGGCTACGAGCGCACCATCGAGTGCTTCACCAACACGATCCGCAACGTGCACGGCGGCACCCATCGCAAGGGCTTCGAGCGGGCGCTGGTGCGGGCGCTCGGCGACGCCATCCGCACCACCCGCGGCCTGCTCAAGCCCAAGGAGGACGTCCCGGTTCTGGACGACCTGATGGAGGGCATGACCGCGGTCATCCACGTGCGCGTCCCCGAGCCGCAGTTCACCTCGCAGACCAAGGACGAGCTCTCCACCGCGGGCATCACCCGGGTGATGCAGGCCCTGGTGGAGGCCCACCTGAAGGAGTGGGTGGACGGCCGGCGCACCAAGGCCGAGGCGCGCACCGTCCTGCAGAAGGTGGTGGACGCGGCCCGGGTCCGGCTCACCCAGAAACAGCAGAAGGACGCGGCCCGCCGCAAGACCGCGCTCGAGGGCGCGTCGATGCCCCCCAAGCTGGTCGACTGCCGCGCCACCGGCATCGCCCGCAGCGAGCTTTACATCGTGGAAGGCGACAGCGCCCTCGGGACCGCGCGAATGGCCCGCTCGTCGGAATACCAGGCTCTCCTGCCGATCCGCGGCAAGATCCTGAACGTGCAGAAGGCCAGCCTGCAGCAGGTGCTCGACAACGCCGAGTGCTCGGCGATCGTGCAGGTGCTGGGGGCCGGCTCGGGCCGCACCTTTGAGCTCAGCGCTCTGCGTTACGGGCGCATTATGATCATGGCGGACGCCGACGTGGACGGCTCACACATCCGCACCCTCTTGATCACGCTCTTCGCGAAGTACATGCGACCGGTGATCGAGGAGGGCCGGCTGTTCGCCGCGATGCCGCCACTGCACAAGGTGGTCACCAAGGGCCGCAACTCGGAGACCATCTTCACCTACACCCAGCAGGAGATGGAGACCACGGTCGCGCGGTTTGAGCGGGCCGGCACGTCGGTGCAGAGGCCGGTGCCGCGGTTCAAGGGCCTGGGGGAGATGGACGCCGACGAGCTGTGGGACACCACGATGAACCCGGCCACCCGCACCGTCCGACGGATCACGCTGACCGACGTCGAGCGCGCGGAGGAGACACTCGAGCTGCTGATGGGTGAGCGGGTGGAACCGCGGAAGAACTGGTTGATCGAGGCCGCCGGCCGCATCGACCAAGAGACGATCGACGCCTGAGGGGTTTGTTTCCATGGCACGCCGCAAGTCCGAGAAAAGCGTCGACCTGTCCGCCTTCGACCAGGCCGGCGCCCACGTCATCGACAATCCGCTCACCACCGAGGTGGAGGACTCCTACCTGGAGTACGCCTATTCGGTCATCCACTCCCGGGCATTGCCGGACGCCCGGGACGGCCTGAAGCCGGTGCACCGGCGCATTCTGTGGTCGATGTCCGAGCAGGGCCACCGCCCCGACCGGGGTTATGTGAAGTCGGCACGCGTCGTCGGCGACTGTTTTGTGCGAGCAACCCTCGTGTCCACTCCGGGCGGCCTCCGGCCGATTGAGAGCTTCAACGTCGGCGACCTGGTTCTTGATCCGGCAGGCCAGCCCGCACCCGTGACCGGCGTCTTCGAAAATCCAGCCTCCGAGCTCGTCAAAGTGCAGTGGACCAATGGGCACACGATGGTCGTTACGCCGGGTCAGCGCTTCCGGGTGGTCACCGACGACTTCCAGACGGAGTGGGTCAAAGCAGAAGACCTGTCGGGCCGCCTGGTGGTCACGGCCGCCACGGCACGCGGCTCTGCCACGGTCCGTGCGGCCGAGCACAATCCGTACGCCTATGTGCGGGGACTCGTGGTTGCGGAGGGCTTCGCGGTCGATCGGGCCCGCGCGGCGGACCGACGTGTCCGTCTCCACATGTGCGACGTTGAACCTCTCGACTTCGCGCATGCATGGGCCATCGAGGCAGAGTTGAACGTCTCGCGGGGCAAGCGGAAGGCTGCCAAGCCGACGCACCGCGATCAGCACATTCTTACCTTCGCGCGGCATGAAGGGCTCGTCGAGGCCGGTCTGCCGCTCAGCGATCACAAGTTCGTCCCCGCCGATGTGATGGCCGACCGAAGCGCCTGGCTGCCATTCCTAGCAGGATTTTTCGACGGCGACGGGTACGTACGCAAGAACCGGCGCGAAATTGTTCTGGTCAGCACCAGTAAGAGGTTGCTTGGCCAGCTCTACTCCGTGTTAGCCGATCTCGGGGTCACCGGGCATTACTGGCGCAGCGGGCAGGAAAGAAGCCACAAGACATTATTCGGGCTGTCAATGTCTGGTGACGACGCGCGCGTGCTTGCCGCGGCCATGCTCCCGTTTGTTCAGGTTGCCTACAAACGGGACGGGCTTGCGGCCATTTTGCGGGTGACCTACCCGTACGGAAAGAAGCAGGGTAGTGACCGCTTACCTGCGCGCCGGCTCTTCGAAGCGTTCAGCGCGGCACACCTCGGTGGCGGTTGGTTCCGCGGCGCCGATGACAAGGCGTTCCGTTCCAACGTTGCGGCTCGCTACGGCAAAGACCGCAACGGCATACCATTGGCTGAGCGCACCTTCTCGCTGGCGATGGCCCAGCAGGCGGGCTGGATCGAAAAGCTGGACCGAATCGGTTCGGCGCTCGCCGGCCGGCTGACCGCACTCGCCGGTTTCTCCTTCCTCGCGGTGGAATCAGTTGAACGAGCTCCCAGCGATACCACCTATGATATTCAAGTTGGCACCGACGAACATGCCTTCGTCGCTGACGGCAGCGTCGTACACAACTGTATGGGTAAATACCATCCGCACGGCGACGTGGCCATTTATGATGCAATGGTCCGCCTGGCGCAGGACTTTTCGCTTAATGCGCCGCTGATCGACGGGCATGGAAATTTTGGGAGCCCGGATGACGGGCCGGCTGCCGCGAGGTACACCGAGGCGCGCATGTCTCGCGAGGCGATGCTGCTGGTCGGTGAGCTGGGCGAGGGCACTGTCGACTTCAAGCCGACCTACGACGGCGACGCGGTCGAGCCCAAGGTGCTTCCGGCCGCCTTCCCCAACCTGCTGGTCAACGGCACGTCCGGCATCGCGGTCGGGATGGCGACCAACATGATCCCGCACAATCTGGGCGAGGTGGTCGCCGCCGCGCGTCACCTGATCACCGAGCCGGAGGCCGATCTCGACACGCTGATGCGCTTCGTCCCGGGCCCCGACCTGCCGACCGGCGGGCAGCTGCTCGGGCTCGACGAGGTGCGCCGCGCTTACGAGACCGGGCGCGGCGTCGTGCGGATGCGGGCCCGGGCGCAGACCGGTCTGCTCGAGGGCGGCCGCGGGCGGCAGGCGATCACGGTTACCGAGCTGCCCTACGGCGTCGGCACCGAGAAGATCATCGAGGCGATCACCGACGAGGTGAAGGGCAAGCCGATCACCTCCGGGCCGCGGCGCGGGCAGCGGCAGGCGGCGCGGCTGGCCGGCATCGCCGACGTCAAGGACCTCACCGACCGCGAGCACGGGACCCGGCTGGTCATCGAGTGCAAGGTCGGGGTGAACCCGCAGGCGCTGCTCGCCGACCTCTTCCGGCTGACCCCGATGGAGACGTCGTTCGGCATCAACAACCTGGTGCTGCTCGACGGGCAGCCGCAGACGCTCGGGCTCAAACGGCTGCTCGAGGTCTTCGTCCAGCACCGCTATGACGTGGTCACCCGCCGCACGACCTTCCGCCGCACCAAGCGCGCCGACCGCCTGCACCTGGTCGACGGCCTGCTCATCGCGCTGATCGACATCGACCGGGTGGTGGCGATCATCCGGGCCAGCGACGACGCGGCTTCGGCGAAGGCGTCGTTGATGAGCGAGTTCGGCCTCTCCGACATCCAGGCGACGTACATCTTGGACACCCCGCTGCGCCGGCTCACCCGCTTCGACCGGATCGATCTCGAGACCGAGGAGGAGCGGCTGCGCGCCGAGATAGCCGAGCTGAGCCGCATCCTCGACAACGACGACGTGCTCAAGCAGGTCGTCTCGGACGAGCTCGCCGAGGTGGCGTCCGAGTTCGGCGCACCCCGGCGCACCACGCTGATCGACGGCGACCTCAAGGAGGTGCTGGCCGCATCGGTGCCGGCCGGCCCGCTCGAGGTGGCCGACGACCCGTGCCAGGTGATCCTCTCGGCGACCGGGCTGATCGCCCGGACGGCAGCCGAGAGCGAGGAGGCCACCGAGGCCCGGCGGCGATCCGGCCGGGTCAAGCACGATGCGGTACGCGCGGTGGTGCACTCCACGGCCCGCGGCCGGATCCTGTTGGTGACCAACCGCGGCCGGGCGTTCAAGACCGACGTTCTGCCGCTGCCGGTGCTGCCCGAGCAGTCCGGCACGGTGTCGATCCGCGGCGGCATGTCCGCCTCTGAGGTGGTGCCGCTCGAGCCGGGCGAGCGGGTGGTGGGCCTGGCACCGCTCACCGCCGGCGGCCAGGGTCTGGCGATGGGCACCAGGCTCGGCGTGGTCAAGGTCTGCGCACCGGAGTGGCCGGTCCGCTCCGACGAGTTCGAGGTGATCACCCTCAAGGAGGGTGACGAGGTGCTGGAGGCGGCCTGGCTGAGCGACGGCGCCGAGTCGCTGGTGTTCGTCTCGTCGGACGCGTCGCTATTGCGCTTCCCGGCCAAGCTGGTGCGGCCGCAGGGCCTCAAGGGCGGCGGCATGGCGGGGCTGAACCTGACGGCGAACGCCGAGGTCGTTTCGTTCAACGTGGTCGACACGAAGGACGCGGAGCACGGCGAGCCGATGGTGGTGACCTCGACCGGCAAGCAGGTGAAGGTGTCGCCGTTCGCGTCCTACCCGGCGAAGGGCCGGGCCACCGGCGGCGTGCGGGTGCACCGCTTCCTCAAGGACGAGGGCGCACTCTCGGTGGCCTGGGTGGGCCCTCGCCCGGTCGGCGCCAGCACCACCGGCGACCCGGTCGACCTGCCGTCCCCGGACGCCCGGCGCGACGGTTCCGGCGAGGCGGTCCTGATGGGACCGCAGATCATCGGTCACCTGATCGAGCGCGGGTGAGCCCCGAGCTGGCCGGAAGTCTTCGCCCGGCGGCCGCCGACGGCCGTGCGGGTGCAGATGGCCGTCGCCCAGCAGCGGGACTTGTCCCGACGCGTACCTAAGAAGAGAGAAACCCGGCAGAAAGCGCAAGCCGGCGACGCAGCCATCGTGGTGGAAGGCTGCGTCGCCGGTTTTGGTCAGGCGGTACCGGTTACTTGCTGGGCTCCGGGATGTCGCACTTGATCTTCGGGTTGATGCCGAGCCAGTTCAGCGGGCCGGCGACAACCGTCACGATGACGGTGCCGGCTTTGGCGCAGCTGGCGTCGCTGTCATCGTTGAAATATCCGCGTTGGTAGGCGGCCACGCCGCCCAGGATGAGCCAGAGCAGAACGATCAGTCCGCCAATCGAGCCTGCGCGCATCGGGGGTCTCCTCGGTCGTGGGGTTGCCCCGACATACCCCCAAGGCGTCGATCTCTAAACGGAGGCTCCGTCCCGACCCGACGGAGGTACCGCCGACGGACGGTGCAGTCACCCGGTAGGTCGACCGTTTGTCCCTG
>DASWMR010000464.1:0-4208 GCA_036399635.1 Actinoplanes sp.
CATACCCGGTGCGGCCGGCCAGAGCGATCACATCGCCGGGTTGGGCTCCGCCGCGGATGACCGGGGGACGACCGCCCAGGTCGCCGTGGGCCGTCACCGCGATGGTGAGCGTGGAGCTGGCCGACACGTCGCCGCCCACCACTCCGGCCCCGACCAGCGCCGCCTCCTCGGAAAGGCCGGCGGCCAGCTCCTCGACCCAGGCGATGTCCAGGTCGGCGGGTATGCAGAGCGCGACGAGCAACGCCGTCGGCATGGCACCCATCGCCACTATGTCGGCGAGATTCGCCGCGGCCGCGCGGTGGCCCACGTCCGCCGCGCCGGACCAGTCGCGACGGAAGTGCCGCCCCTCGACGAGGACGTCGGTCGACGCCACCACCCGGCCGTCGGGTGCGGCGACCAACGCTGCGTCGTCCCCCGGCCCGAGCAGGGTGGACGACCCGGGGTCGAGCCGCGCGACGACCCGGGTGATCAGCCCGAACTCGCCCGCCTCGGCAATGCTCACGTGCGTGACCTTTCGTTGTGATGGCGTCCCGCTGTCGGACGGATTCATACGGTAGTTTCACGTTCGAGTTACGGCGGAGGTGGATTGGAGTCAGATAGTGGTCCAGGCATACATCCTGATCCAAACAGAGGTCGGAAAGGCCCATGACGTGGCCGCGGCGATCGGCAAAATCCCAGGTGTCGTGCGGGTGGACGCCGTGACGGGCCCCTACGACGTGGTTGTTCTGGCCGAGGCGCACTCGGTGGACGACCTCGGCAGCCTCATCGTGAGCAAGGTTCAGTACGTGCCGGGCATCATGCGGACGCTCACCTGCTCCGTGGTAAACCTCTGACATGGTCGACGTGGAGGCACCGCCGGCACCCAAACCCGACCCGACGACCCGTCGTGCCGCCCTCTGGGCCACCGCGGTCGCCGTGCCGGTCGCCGTGCTCGCGGGTCTTCTGATCTTCTGGCGCATCGCCCCGCAGGGCGGCACGACCGCCGAGCCCGGCCCCTCTGCCGCCGGGCGGGCCGTCATGCCGTCCGCACCCGTGCAGATGGCCGCGCCACGGCTGACCGAGCAGAACGCTCGGGTGTGCCTGGCGGTGACCTCTCAGCTGCCGGCGACGGTGCGCGACCTGCCGGCCCGCCGGGTCAGCGCCGGCCCGGAGCAGAACGTGGCGTACGGCGAGCCGCCGATCACCGTCGCCTGTGGCGTGCCGCAGCCGGCGATGTGCGAGCGGGTCGACGGCGGCCGCCCGGGGTGCGTGCCACTGGACACGGAACTGTTGTTGATGAACGGGGTCTGCTGGTATGGCCAGGACGGCCCGGCCACCGACGTTTTCACCACAATGGACCGTGCGGTCGCCGTGCAGGTGACCGTGCCCGGCAGCTATCAGCAGACCGCCCAGTGGGCGAACGAGTTCTCGGACGCGGTCGTGACGACCGTCAAGTCGAAGGACGCGGGCGTGCCGTCGGGCTGCCGCCCCTAAGCTCGGGGCAAGCCGGAACTCAGTGCAGGCAGCAGCTCAGTGCAGGCAGCAGCTCAGTGCAGGCCGGTGCCGCGGTGCAGCGCGGTGCGGATGAGCCGGTCGACCACCTTCGGGTACTCCAGGCCGGTGGCCGCCCACATCAGCGGGAACATCGAGGTCGGCGTCATGCCCGGCATCGTGTTGATCTCGTTGAGGAAGATCTGGTGGTCGGCGGTGACGAAAAAGTCGACGCGGGCCAGGCCGGCGCAGTCGAGCGCGGTGAAGGTGCGCCGCGCATACTCCTGGACCTGTCGGGTGACGTCGGCGGGCAGATCGGCCGGGATGTCGTAGCGGCCACCGTCGAGGTATTTCGCATCGAAGTCGTACCAGTCGTGCGCATCGACGTGGATCTCCGCCAGCAGCGACGCCTCGGGGGCACCGCCGGCCTCGCCCTCCAGCACGCCACACTCGATCTCACGGCCGACGATCGCCGCCTCGATAAGCACCTTCGGGTCGATCCGCCGGGCGTTGGTGACGGCCGCGTCGAGGTCGGCCCAGTCGGTCACCTTGGTGATGCCGTGCGACGAGCCGGCCCGGGACGGCTTGACGAAGACCGGCAGGCCCAGCCGCTCCTTGTCGGCCTCGGGGAGCTCCATGCCGGCCCGCAACACCGCGTACGCCCCGGTGGGGATGCCGTCGGCCGCGGCGAGCTTCTTAGTGAACTCCTTGTCCATCGCGGCCGCCGAGGCGAAGACGTTCGCACCGACGTACGGAATTCCGGCCATCTCCAGCATGCCCTGGATGGTGCCGTCCTCCCCGTACGCCCCGTGTAGCACCGGGAAGACCGCGTCGACGCCGGCCAACGCGGAGATGCCGTGCACCGGATCCCGCACGATCAGCTCGGTGGCGGTCGGATCGGCCGCGAGCACCACCGCACTGCCACTGGCCGCGGTGATCTCCGGCAGCCGCCGGTCGGTGATCGCCAGGGTGGCCGGGTCGTCGCCCGCCAGCACCCACCCGCCGTCCCGCGTGATGCCCACCGGAAGCACCTCGTACTGATCCGGGTCGAGAGCACGCAGAATGCTCCCGGCACTGACACACGAGATGCCGTGCTCGGAGCTGCGTCCTCCGAACACGATCGCCACGCGGGTTTTCCGAGGGGTCGTCACTTTCTTGGGCCTCTCGCTAGCGGTCATGCCGGGGGTGACCCTACTCTGCGTTAGCCACACGCGGGATCACCCGGCCGCCGCCACGGTTACAAGGGGACAGCCAGCTTATGAATGCACTACTTCAGGTGATCGCCGGGCCTGGTCCCGGCCGGTTGGCCACGCTCGCCCACCCGCGGGCCGACCCGTGGCCGGCGGAGCAGCTGGCCGCGCTCGCCCGCTGCGGCGTCGATGTCCTGGTCTCCGCGCTCACCACAGCGGAACAGGAACGGCTCGGCTTCAGCGGTACCGCGACGGCCGCCACGCAGTTCGGTGTGGACTTCGTCTCGTTCCCGGCCACCGAGGGCGACGTCCCCCGCGACGAGGCGGTGCAGGTGATCGAGTTGGCCGCCCGGCTGGCCACCCATGTGCGCAGTGGCCGCTTCGTGGCCACCCAGTCCTTCGGCGGCGTCGGCCGCTCGACGCTGCTGGCGTGCACCACGCTGGTCCTGCTCGGCATTGAGCCCGGCGAGGCGTTGCGCCGGGTGACCGATGTCGCGGGAAAACCGATCACCCGCGACTGGCTCCACGACAACGCCACCGCCACGCCGCTTCGAGCCAACCCCCACCCCAGCCCGGCCTGAGCCGAACCCCTCGCGCTGCGGTCAGCCGGTGGCCGGGCGGATCGCGATGTCCCGGGTTATCCGGTGGAAGGCGGCCGCCGCGGCCGCGATCGCCAGCACCGAGGCGATCAGCGCTGCCCAGTAGGGCAGCCGATCGGTCACCACGCCGAACTCGTCGATGCCGAGCAGCCCGTCCGCGATGGCGGCCGGCACCGCGCCCGGCACGATCAGCGCCACGCCGACCCAGGGGTGGAAGCGGTGGAAGCCGGCCGCGATCAACGCGCCGGTCGTCAGGTAGGCGAGCGACACCGGCAGCACCTGGCCGACCTCGCCGAGCACCTCGCCGAGCGGCAGCACGGGGTAGTTCGCGGCCCGTTGGTCGACCAGACCGAGCACCGCACTCTCCACGCCGTGCCCGACAGCCACCAGGCAGCCGATCCCCGCGGACACCAGCACGCCGATCACCGCGGCCGCGAGGATGAACTCGCGGCGGGTCACTCCGGACGTCAGGAACTGCCGCAGGTTAATCATGACCAGCATGCCGCCGAGCACCAGCGGCCAGTATTTGGCCACCGCCCCGGCCATCGCCAACCAGTAGCTGAACCGCAGCGGCCCGGACAGGGACATGATTGCCGAAACCGCGATCACCTCGGTCGTCAGGAGAGCGCCGCCGAACCAGATCATCATCGGCCGGTAGAGGCGGAACAGCGCCTGTAGGGGACTCATCGGGATGCCTCCAAATGCTGCGCCGAGGTGAGATGGACGAACAGGTCCTGAACGCTGACCGGGCCGAAGGTGAGGCCGGCCGCCTCGCCGCGCGACACCTCGTCGGCGGCGAGTCGGCCGTCCAGAGTGGCCGCTCGGACCCCGCCCAGGTGTTGCTCGCCGAGTACGACGTGGCCGGCGGTGAAGGCGTCGACCGCGGCGGCCGGCCCGGTGACCGTGACGCCCCGGCTGCGCAGCTCGTCGGCCTCCTCGTGCAGCAGGA
>DASWMR010000465.1:0-13677 GCA_036399635.1 Actinoplanes sp.
GGGCGCGAAGCAGCCGACGGGCGTCGTAGCGGACGAGCGACTGCGGTTGATCTTCATGTGCTGCCATCCGGCCCTGGCACCGTACGCCCAGCCGGCTCTCACGCTGCGGCTGGTGTGCGGGCTGTCGACCGCCGAGATCGCCCGCGCCTTCCTGGTGCCGGAGCCGACCATGGCAGCCCGGCTGACCCGCGCCAAGAAGAAGATCGCCGTCGCGCGGATCCCGTTCCGGGTGCCGGAAGTGGCCGAACTGCCGGCTCGCCTGCGCGCCGTCCTCGGCGTCGTGCACCTGCTCTTCACGACCGGGCACACCGCACCGGCGGGTGCCTCGCTGACCCGTACCGACCTCATGGATCAGGCGGTGCACCTGGCCCGGATGCTGCGCGCGCTGCTGCCCGACGAGCGGGAGGTGTCGGGACTGCTGGCGTTGCTGCTGGTCACGCACGCGCGGCGGGACACCCGGGTGGACGCTGAGGGGCGGTTGGTGCGGCTCGAGGAGCAGGACCGGTCGCGATGGGACCGGGCCGCCGTCGCCGAGGCGAACGACCTGATCGTGGCCGGCCTGCGCGGTGGCCGGCCCGGGCGGTACGTGCTGCAGGCGGCGATCGCGGCCGTGTACGCGCAGGCGCCGGCGTTCGAGCAGACGGACTGGCCGCAGATCGTGGCCCTCTATGACGAACTGCTGGCGGTCTGGCCCTCGCCTGTCGTGGCGTTGAACCGGACGGTCGCCGTTGCGCGCGTCCATGGACCGGGGCGGGCGCTGGCGGAAATCGAGGAGTTGGCCAAGGACGAGCGGCTGGCGCGATATCAGTACCTGCCGGCGATCAAGGCGGATCTCCTCCGCCAGCTGGGGCGGACCGCAGAGATGTCGGCCGCTTACCGGCGGGCGCTCGAGTTGACCGTCAACGAGGTCGAGCGGGAGTTCATGACCCGACGCCTAGCCGAGTCTTGACGGGTCGCGGCCCCTGCTCCGGGGCAGTCGTGGCCCTGTTCCGGGGTAGGGGAACAGGGCCGTGCCGGCACGATCCGCCCGACTGGCTCCAGCCCTTCGCAGTCAAATTTCCGACCCGCGTCGGCGAGAAGCGGTGCCTGGTCAGTGGGTGGACTCGGGGGTGGCGATGATGTCCTCGGCGACGTGGCGCAGTTGGGTGGGGTCGGGGTGAAAGCCGGCTGCGATGTCCGGGTGCAGGCCGTCCCGCGTGCGCTGCAGAAGTAGCCCGGTGACCTGGTCGACGGACTCCCCGGCGTACGTGTGCCTGGTCTTCTCCGCTGCGGCCTGCAGGGCTGAGGTGAGCTGATCCTCGAGTGGCCCCCGCAGTTTCTCCTCGACCGGGTTGAGGCTGTTCGGATCCAGAGTGACCTGCGGCTCGGCCATGTCAATCCCTTTCGCTGGCGTAGGCGCGACGCGGATACCCATCCGCGCCCCGCTGTTAAACGCGTTTACCCCCGTCCGCGTTTCACCTCGAAGAACGTGTCGATTTTCATGAGCGGGATGGCGGCGTCCCAGATGGCCAGCGCCTCCGCCGGTCCGGGGACCTCGCCGATGATCGGACCGTGCAGGCCGCGGGTCGCGCCCTCGGCGTGCAGCACCGGCGAGCCGATTCCGGGGCCGGCCAACGACAACGCGGTCTCGTGCGACTCGCGGACCGCTTCGTCCCAGCTGGCGTCGTCCAGCACCGATTTCGGGTCCGCGATGCCGGCCGCCTCGGCCGCCTGCACCACAATTTCGTCGCTGATCGGCGCCCCGGAGTCATGCGTTCGGGTGCCGAGCTCGGTGTAGAACGACCCGATCGTGTCGTCGCGGTGATCGGCGCGCAGGGCCTCGACCAGCCGCAACGCCTTGGTGGACGCCGCCATCATCGGCTGGTACTGCTCCGGGACGTTGTCGCCGTTGAGGATCGACAGGCTGAATGCCCGCCAGCGCACGGTCACGTCGCGCTCCGGCGCGACAGCGACCAGCCAACGAGACGTACGCCAGGTGAATGGGCAGGCGGGATCGAAGAAGTAGGTGGCTTCCATGCCGCGAGTCTATGGCCTGTCTGGTGGATCAAGCGGAAGCGAGGCGCGGTCCAGGTGGTGGCTGGCGTCGACCGCATACCGGTGTATTCGGGCGTTCTGCGGACGCCGCGTGGCGCCGCCAACCGCCTTGCTCTGCTCACCAATACGCACCACCCCAGCTTTCGGCCCGGCGTGATCCGCCAGACACGGCCTATGTCGGGCGCATGGCGTCGGGCTGGCGGTGATCCATCAGCGGCCCTACGTGCGGTCGGGCGTGACCAGCCCGCTTTCGTAGGCGACGATCACCAGTTGGGCACGGTCGCGGGCGCCGCACTTGGTGAGCAGCCGGCCCACGTGGGTCTTCACCGTCGGCAGGCTCAGGTGCAACCGGTCGGCGATCTCGCTGTTTGCCAGCCCGGTCGCGATGAGCGTCAGGATCTCCCGTTCCCGGGTGGTCACGCCGTCGAGCTGTCGGGGGAGCGGGGACGGCCCATCCGGCCGGCGGGCAAACTCGCCGATCAGCCGCCGGGTGATCGTGGGAGCGAGCATCGCCTCGCCGGCGGCCACCAGTCGGATGCCGGCCAGCAGGTCGAGCGGCAGAGCATCTTTGAGCAGGAAGCCGCTGGCGCCGGCGCGCAGTGCGCCGTAGACGTATTCATCCAGGTCGAAGGTCGTGAGGATCAGGATCCGGGTCGTGTTCGATGGGGTCGAACAGATCCGCCGGGTCGCCTCGATCCCGTCCAGGCCCGGCATTCGCACGTCCATCAGCACCACGTCCGGTCGGTGTTGGGCGGTCATTGCCACCGCTTCGCCGCCGGTGGCGGCCTCGGCGACGACGGTGCAGTCCGGCGCGTGGTCGACAAGCAGGCGGAAGCTGCCGCGCAGCAGAGCCTGGTCGTCAGCGATCAAGACCCGAATCACGATGGCACAGAGCCAGGATGATGGTCGCGTGATGTTGCCCGGGGTAGGTGGAGGCTTTGGGCGGCGTCGAGGTTTTTGAGCGAGCCGGGGTTGTGGGTGGTGCCGGGGTTGTGGGGCGCGGCGGGGTTGCCGGTGGTGCGGGGGTTGTGGGTGGCCCCGGGGTTTTGGGTGGCGCCGGGGTTGTGGGTGGCCCCGGGGTTGTGGGTGGAGCCGAGGTTATGGGGTGGGTCGGGGCTGCGGGGTGAGTCGGGGCTGTGGGGTGCCTCAGGGTTTTGGGTGGCGCCGGGCTTTTGGGGCTCGCCGCCGTTTCGCGGTAGGCGCACGTTGATGCGGAAGCCGCCCTCGACGCGGGGGCCGGCCTCGAACGCGCCGCCGTGGAGCCCGGCCCGCTCGCGCATGCCGATCAAGCCGTGCCCGGGGCGCCCGCGCATGCCGATCAAGCCATGCCCGGGGTGGGTCTCACCGGCCGCCCGGCGGCCGTCGTCGACCAGCTCGATGCGGCCGTCGTCGACCACCTCGATGCGAACCGCCTCCTGGTCGAGGGTCACGGTCGCCCGGCAGGTCGTCGGTGCGGCGTGCTTCACCACGTTGGTGAGCGCCTCCTGCAGGATGCGGTAGATCGAGACGGCCAGGTGCTCCGGCACCGTGGCCCGGTCGAAGAGCGCCGGTGGCACCTCAAGATGGACCTCGACGCCGGCGGCCGAGGCCCGGCCTGCGAGTGCGCGCAGGTCTTCCGGCCCAAGCGGCTCCTCGTCGCGGAGCATGCCCAGCAGGCGGCGGGTCTCCACGAGGGCATCCCGGCTGGTCGCCTCGATAACCCGCAGCGCATCGAGCGCCTCCTCCGGCCGCTCGGCGGCCACGTGCACGGCGACCGAGGCCTTCACGGCGATCAGGCTCATCGTGTGGCCGACGACGTCGTGCAGGTCGCGGGCGACCCGGAGGCGCTCCTCGGCAGCGGCCTCGCGGATCAGATGGGCCCGGTATCCGGCGGCGTGCTCCCGGCGCGCCCGCACCGCCCAGCCGGCCACCCAGGCCGGACCGGTCATCGCCGCAGCGAGCGCCACCGCGCCGAGACCGTTCCACAGCTCGTCGGCCGTGGCGGCCAGCGCACCGGCCATCACCGCCAGGCAGGCACCGGCGACCAAGGACCGGCGGTCTGGGGTGAGCAGGCCGACCGCGTAGAAGGCGATCGCGATCGCGACCGCCGGACCGGCCACCGCGAAGTCAGGCACCACTCCGGTCAGCAGCGCCACCGCGGAAGCGGCCGTCACCACTGCGGCGGACGCCACCGGCCACCGGCGGCGCGACGCGACCGGCAGGCCGAGCACTGCGCCGACCAGCACGGATAGCCATAATGGTTCCTCCGGACCACTGCCCTCCGGCGACTCCACGGCCGCCGCAATGCACAGGGCTGCGGCGCCGGCTGCCGCGACCGCGTCGACCACCAGCAGGTCGATCGGGCGCAGCCGGTGCATCAGCAGTCGGCGCAGGGACTCCACCCGACCGACGGTAACGGTGCGGCGACCGCACCGCGTCGGCCTCGAGCACGTCATTCTGGAGGATGACATGCGCCGGCCGGCCGATGCCGTGGTCCGATGCGCCGGACCGACCCGCGGCGGCACGCTCATCGGCATGACGAAATCGGCAGTGGAACTACGCGAGGTGCGGGCCGTTTATGGCGCCGGTGCGCGACAGGTGACCGCTCTAGACGGGGTGAGCGCCGCGTTCGGGCAGGCCACCTTTACTGCAGTGATGGGCCCGTCCGGCTCGGGCAAGTCGACCCTGCTGCACTGTGCGGCCGGGTTGGACCGTCCGGCGGCCGGCCTGGTCACGATCGGTGGCACCGAGCTAAGCGGGTTGAGCGAGGACGCCCGCACACGGCTTCGGCGCGACCTGGTCGGTTTCGTCTTCCAGGCCTACAACCTGGTGTCGTCGTTGACCGCGGAGGAGAACGTGGGTTTGCCACAGCGGCTGGCCGGCCGCCGGCCCGACCAGGCGGCGGTGGCCAACGCGCTGGACGCGGTCGGCCTGGCCGGTCGTGCCCGGCATCGCCCGAGCGAGTTGTCCGGCGGCGAGCAGCAGCGTGTCGCGGTGGCCCGGGCGATGGCCGGTCGGCCGGCGGTGATCTTCGCCGACGAGCCGACCGGCGCGCTCGACAGTGCCGCCTCCCGGCAGGTGCTCGACCTGCTGCGAGCGCTGGTGGACGAGCATGGCCGCACGGTGGTGCTGGTGACACACGACCCGGTCGCCGCGGCGTACGCCGACCGAGTTTTGATCTTGGCGGACGGCCGCATCGTCGACGAGTTACCCGGGACAACCGCGGAGAGGATCGCGGCGCGCACGGCAATGGCGGAGGAGCGATGCTGACCGTTCGCCGTCTGGCCGGCGCCTTCGTTGCGGTGACTCTCGGCGTGCTGGTCGTGGCGTGCAGCGCCCTGCTGACCGCGTCGAGCCGACCGGCCGTGCCGGATCGGCTGGCCCGTGCGGCGGTTCTGGTGCAAAGCCCCGCGACACGTACGCCGGCCGATCCGTTCCCGCCGACCGTGCCGTGGTCGTCGGCCGCGGCCGACGACCTGGCCAGGCGTCTCGGCGCGGTGCCGGGGGTGAGCACGGCACTGCGCGACCGGGTGTTCTACGCGCAGCCGCTCGGCGACGACCGGATCGTCGAGGGACACGGTTGGTCGAGCGCAAGGCTGAGCCGGGCACGCCTCGTCGCCGGCCGTGCGCCGCAGCGCGCCGGGGAGGTGGTGCTCGACCGGGCGCTCGGTCCGGTCACATTGCTGACCGCGAGCGGCCCCGCGAGGTATACGGTGACCGGCACCGTCGACGCCGCCGAGCTATATCTGGCCGACGACGAGGCGGCCGCTCGTGCACCGGGCGTCAGCACGATCGGCCTGGCACTCACTCCCGACGCCAATGTGGATTCGGTCGCCGCCGCGGCTCGGCGCACCGTCGGTTCCGGCGGACAGGTGCTCACCGGCGACGACCGCGGTGCGCTGGAGCCGCGGGCGGACGCGCGCACCCGGTGGATCGGGATGCAGATTCTGACCGGCACCGCAGCACTCGCCGCCTTCGCCACCGTCTTCGTGGTGGCCTCGACGTTCGCGCTCGCCGTGGCGCAGCGCCGCCGGGAGCTTGCGCTGCTCCGCACGATCGGTGCCACGCCCCGGCAGGTGGGCCGGATGCTGCGGCGCGAGGCCCTGACTGTTGGGGCGGCCGGGTCGGTGCTCGGCACCGCGCTCGGTGCCGCGCTGGCCCCGGTGCTCGGTCGGGTGCTGGTCGATGCCGGGATGGAACCATCGACATACACGGTCCGGTTCGTGACGTGGCCGATCGCGGCGGCGCTGCTGCTCGGGCCGGTCGTCGCCGGTATCGGCGTGAGCGTGGCAGCGTGGCGGGCGGGCCGGATTCGTCCGCTCGAGGCGCTTCGCGAGGCGGAGGTCGACCGGCGGCCGATGGGGCGTTCCCGCTGGATCGCGGGCGGGCTGGTCACCGCGGGTGGGGTGCTGTGCGGCGTTGCGACGGCTACCGCGGCGGACGCGCGCCGGGCCGGGGACTTCGCCCTGTTGGGCGCGATCGCGCTGGTCACCGGAGCGGCGGTCCTGGCACCCGCGGTGGTGCCGGCGGTGGTGCGGTTACTGACCTGGCCGGCCGGGCGGTTACCCGGGGCGACCGCATTGCTGGTGCGGCAGGGCGCGCTGGCGGCGCCGCGCCGTACCGCCGCTACGGCAGCGCCGATCCTGCTAACAGTCGCGTTCGCGGTGCTGGTCTCCGGGCTAGTAAAGACCACCACCGAGGCGTACGCGGTGGGTCGCGGCGCTGCGCTCTCGGCCGATCAGGTGGTGGCGCCGGACGGCACGCCCGGGCTGACCGACGCGGCCGCAGCTTCGGTACGCGGCGTCGCCGTCCTGCCCACCACGGTGTTCGCGGGGACGCGCCCATTGGCGGTGCTCGGCGTCGACCCGTCGGCGTATGTGCAGGCACAACGGCGGGTGCGCGTCTTGTCGGGGTCACTCGACGGCCTTCGGGAGCCCGGCACGGCGGTGGTCACGGCCTCGGTGGCCGCGCTGCGCTCGACCGCAGCCGGTTCGCCCTCGGGTCCCCCGGTCGGTCCTGACAGCCGCTCACCGAGCTCCGCAGCCGATCCGTCCGGTTCGCCACGAGGCTCGCCGTTCGGCGCTGCGCCGGGCCTGGGCAGTGCTACGCCGGCGACGGGCGCCTCGACGTTGGATCCGGCCGGCAGTACGCCGGGCTCGGACAGTGCTACGCCGGGCTTGGGTGGTGTTGTTGGCGTAGTCTTTGCCGACGGGACGCGGTCGGCGTTGCTGGTGGTGGCGGTTGTCGCGGACGGTTCCATCCCCGGCGATCTGCTGCTTTCCAGGGAGGCCGTCCGTCGGCACGACCCGTCGGCGCTTACCTCGGCGGTCTACGTGAACGGCCCGGTCACCGTCGCGGCGGGCACCGGTGCGCGGCTGATCAGCGTGCGGGAGTACGCCGCCGAGGCTGACGCCGCGGAGGACCGGCTTGTCTGGATCTTCACGCTGCTGCTGATCGGGGTCTCGGCCGGGTATGGCGCCATCGCGGTCGCCAACACCCTGCTGATGGCGTCCGCGGCCCGCGGGCCCGATCTGCGCGTACTGCGCCGCACCGGCGCGACAACGGGGCGGATCCGGCGGGCGCTGGCGGCCGAGGCCGCGGTCGTCGTGGCAATCGGCTCGCTGCTCGGCGGCGTGGCGGCGGCTGGTGCACTGGTTGCGATCCGTGCCGGGTTGAGCGAACAGGCCGGCGCGCCCGTGCCACTCGTGATCGCGTGGCCGGTGGTCGCCGCCGTCCTCGGCTTGTGTCTGCTGCTGTCGATCGCCGCCGCGATCACGCCGACTTTCCGGGGCCAGCGTTGACCGGCCGGAGGCGAGGACCGGTCGCTGCATCAGTTCTGCGTCACATCAGTTCTGCCTCGTGGACCAGGCGGGCCACCTGGACTCGGTTGTTCAGCTCCAGCCTGCCGAGCAAGCGAGACACGTGGCCCTTCACGGTGGGCACGCTCATGCCCAGTCGCATCCCCGAGCGGCACCATCAAGGCGCCGTAAACCAGCGCGGTGAGCACTGCGATGGTGTCGGCGAGGCGGACCTCCGGCGCCGCAGGCGGTGTCGGGGCCGCCGGCCAACCGTCCGGCCTCGACGAGGGCCGGCACGAGCCGCCGACTGCCGGTGGGCCGGCCGGGCCGGGCACCATCAAGAGGAACCACAGCGACGACATGAGCGCAGCTTACGAGCAGGCGCCTTGGGTGGGGACCGACCAAAGTAGGGTCTCGCACCCGTCCGCCGGCTGGTGCGCACCCGGCCCTGCGCCGGAATGCTCGTTTCCATGATGGCAATCCTCTGGGCGGTACCGGCGGCCTGCTGGGGCGTGCTGGCGGGGTGGACCCCGCGCGGCCCGCTCACCGGCACGCAGGCGCTCTGGTCGGTGGCGGTGAGCGCAGCCCTCGGGTTGGCGGCCGGCCGCTTCGGCCGATCCCGCTGGGTGTTGGCCGCTGTGCCGGCCGCCTTCCTGCTCGCCCTCGAGGGGACCCGGTCCGCGAGCATCTGGGCGCCGTAGAGCAGCGATTCGTGATGGCCACCCTGGACCGGCGCGGTGGTGGATCGTCGTACCCGGCGCTTGGTCCCACCTTCCGGGTCGCCCTCGACCGGATGGTCGACGACTCCCTGGCAGTCACCGGCTACCCGCGGGCACGGTTCCGGCAGGACCGCATTTACCTTCTCGGCCACTCGAGCGGATCGATCACTTCGGTGTTGGCGTGCAGCGGCATCCGGAGAAGTACGCCGCCTACATCGGAACCGGCCCAGCGGTCGATCTGCCGGGCAGCGACCGGATCTCCTCCGACGACGTCATCGCCTGGCTCGTGGTGTTTCCCGGCGCCGGCCACCGAGCGATCTTCAAGCAACCCGATCGGTTCCAGGCGGTGCTGGACGAGGTACTGGCCAGTCAACTAGGTGGCGGTCCGGCCAAAGCCACAGTGGGCCGGTGGCCCAAGCGGAGGCTCTCGATCCGCTTGAACCACCGGCACCCCTGTTCGCTACCCGTTTCGCGCCGAGCTAACCACGTCCGTCATCAATGTCGGAAGAAGTTCGGCCAGGACCGCCACCCCGTCGCGGCTGAGCACCGACTCCGGGTGGAACTGCACACCGGCAAAGCCCTGCCCACGCAGGGCGTGGACCGCCGAGTCGGCGGGATCGCGGGCCACGGTGACCAGGCCGTACGGCGAGGAGAACTCGTCGGTGGGGCTCACCGCGGCGAAGCTGGAGTAGAAGCCCACCCGGCGCGGCACGCCGAACAGGTCGATGTCGCGAGGCAGGCCCTGATAGGGCGAGTCGCGGCGGTGCAGCTGCAGCCCGAGCAGCACGGCCAGGATCTCGTGACCGAGGCAGACCCCGAGCACCGGCCGGCCCGCCGCCAGCAGCCCGGCGATCATGGCCCGCATCGAGGCCATCTTCGGGTCGTCGGTGTCGTCCGGGTCGCCGGGGCCGGGGCCGGCCACGACAAGGTCGGCGGCCGGCACCGGGGCGTGCCAACCGATGACGGTGACAGTCAGGCCGAGCGCCTTGAGCTGGTGGGCGAGCATCGCGGTGAAGGTGTCCTCGCCGTCGACGATCACCGCGGAGCGGCCGTCCAGGGCGGGCACGGTGAGCGCTCCGGGTGCCCGGGAGTCGAGCCAGAAGCGGGCCAGTCCCTCATTGCGGGCGGCGAGGAGTGCCTCGATCTCGGCGGTGACGGGCTCCCGGCGTACGGCATGAGCTGCGGGAGTGATGGCACCCAGCGCGGCCAAGATCCCGGCGGCCTTGGTGTGGGTCTCCGCCACCTCGCCGGCCGCGGTCGAGTGCCGCACCAGCGTCGCCCCGACCGGCACTCGCAGGGCGCCGTCCGGCGAAATCTCCGCGGTGCGGATCAGGATCGGTGCGTCGAGTGTCTGCCGGCCCTGCTCGTCGTGGTCGAGCAGGGCGAGCACCCCGGCGTAGTAGCCCCGGCCGCGGCGCTCGTGACGGGCGATCACCCGGCAGGCGTTCTCGATCGGGCTGCCGGTGACGGTCGGCGCGAACATGGTCTCGCGCAGCACCTCGCGCACGTCCATCGAACCCTGCCCGGCCAGCAGATACTCGGTGTGCGTGAGGTGCGCCATCTCCTTGAGGTAGGGCCCGGCGACCTGGCCGCCCTGCTCGGCGACCGTCGCCATCATCTTGAGCTCCTCGTCCAGCACCATGTAGAGCTCTTCGATCTCCTTCGGGTCGCGCAGGAAGTCGACCAGTTCGCCGGAGCCGTGCCGGAAGGTGCCGCTGATCGGGTTCATCATGGTGATGCCGTCGGCGACGCTGACGTGCCGTTCGGGGGTGGCGCCGACCAGCGTGCGGGTGCCGGTGTGCACCAGGAACGTCCAGTAGGTGCCCTGTTCGGCGGCGAGCAGGCGGCCGAACGCGGCCCGGGCGGCGGCGATCGGGTCGCCGTCGACAGCGGCCTGGAAGACGCGGTGGATCACGAAGTTGGCGCCCTCGCCGTGCGCGATCTCGTCGCGCAGCACGGCCTCGACGATCCGGCCGTAGTCGTCGTCGGACAGGTCGAACCCACCACCGGTGATCGCCAGCGGGCCGGCCGGAAAGGCGTCGAGCGGCTCCTCGTGGGAATCGGCGACGACCAGGCATTCCAGCGGGGCGCCGTCGTCCACGCAGTCGAAGCCGCGTTCGGTGATCTGCCGGTAGGGGATCACCGCCAGGGTGGCACGGTCCTGGTGCAGCGGGATGTCGGCGAGGGTGGCGACGGTGCACACGTCGCCGGTCAGCACCTCGACGTGGTCGGCGCCGTTGCGGTGGATCAGGGCGAAGGGTCGCATGGTGGCTCTCATTTCCGGCTGGGCGGTGCCGACCGAGGAGACCATGCAAAAACGGCCGCCTCGGGGAGGCGGCCGCGTGGTGTCGATTACGCGCGGGAGGGTGGGGCCGCCGGTGAGGCGGGCCACCACATGCTCAAGCGCGGTTGCATGGCGGACACAATACGGCCTTGCGCGCCCGTCACGCCAGAGGCGCGGAGTTTCCGGAGCGACGGTTCAGGCGAAGGCGGCAAGGATGGCGCTGCGGGCCCAGCGCATCCGGCCGAGTGCGCAGTCCGGGTGCTCACCGAACTCCTGCGCGACCAGCTCCGCGCAGCGCGCCTCGCCCAGCTCGGTCACGGTGGCGACCACGGCGGCCCGGATCAGCTCGGGGGTCGGCTGATGCGAGCGCTGGAGATAGGAGACGAACAGAGCGTCCGTGCGGGCGTCGTCGACCACTGCGTTCATCGGAAACCTCCTGCCGGGCGGAGCGGAGTGGGTACTGGAAACAGAACACCCCAGTTCGGATGCAAGTTCGATGCACGTCGGGTGCAGCCAGGTTGCAGGCTCCTCGGCGCATCGGCATTCTCCGAGCAGCCGTCACGTCCCCGGCTTACCGGATAAGGTCACATAAGTAGCGAAAGCTGGACCAACCAACCGAGGGGATTTGCTGTGACGGTGGTCCTTGTCGCCGACGACGACGCGGACATCCGCGACTTGGTGGCGTTCAAGCTGGAGCAGGCCGGCTTCGAGGTGATCGCCGTCGAGGACGGGCACACCGCGCTCGAGCAGGCGCGCAGCAATCAGCCCACGCTGGCCGTCCTGGACGTCTCGATGCCCGGGCTCTCCGGCATCGACGTCTGCCGGATGCTGCGCGCGGAACCGGCCACGGCCGAGATGCTGATCATCATGCTCACCGCGCGTGTGCAGGAGCAGGACGTCGAGGGCGGCTTCAGTGCCGGTGCCGACGACTACGTCACCAAGCCGTTCAGCCCGCGCGAACTGGTCTCCCGGATCCAGGCGCTGCTGAGCCGGGCTCGGGCCTGACGGTGCCGCAGAGGCATGCGAGATGACGGGTCAGTCAGTCGGCTCCTGAGCCGCGCGTTCGGCGTGCTGGTCGCGCTGATCGTCGGGGCCGGTCTGATCGAACTGGCCGTGGTGCTGGTGCAGCACAACACGGTGCACCAGCTCACCGAGAAGGTCCAGCCGCTCGAGCTGGCCAACGACCACGTCGCCGACGTGGTCGCCGGTGCGCAGTGGGCGATCCGGGTCTACTCGGTGACCGGCGACCGGCGGACCCTCGAGCTGTACGACCTGGCCCGCAAGGGCTACGCCGCGACCGTCGATGATCTTCGCGCGCTGGGTGTCGGCAGCGACAAGGCGGAGGTGGTCAGGCAGATTGCCCTGATGGACACCTGGTGGGCGGTCGCCGAGCAGCAGCGGGCCGCAACGCCGCGCAGCCCCGAGGCACTCCGGTACGTCGAGCGGGCCCAGACGATCTTCGACGAGTTCTCGACGGCCAACGAGGGTTTCCAGATCGCCCTCGCCGAACGGTCGGACAAACTGCACCGGCAAAGCGTGGTGCTGTGGTGGGCGACGCTGGGCGTGGCCAGCACGATCACCCTCGGCGCCGCGGCGATCGCCGTCCACACCGGCGTGCGGACCCGTCGCCGCATCCTCGAACCGCTCCGCGACGTCGTCGAGGTGCTCGAGGGGCGCCAGGCCGGCGACCGGGCAGCCCGTGCCCCGGTGCACGGGCCGGCCGAACTGCGGGCGGTCGCCGAGGCTCTCAATGCCGCCGCCGACCAGTCCGACCTGGTCCGTCGGCATGAGCAGCAGGTGGCCAGCCGCCTGCAGGCGCTCGACCACGCCAAGACCGACTTCATGTCGACCGTGTCGCATGAGCTGCGGACGCCACTGACCAGCATCTCCGGCTATGTCGAGCTGCTGCGTGACCCGGAGGCGGGTGAGCTCACCGACGCCCAGCAGCGGATGCTGGAGGTGATCTCCCGCAATGCCCGCCGGTTGCGGGACCTGATCGAGGACATTCTCACGCTGTCGCGGATCGAGACCGGCGAGTTCCGTAGCGAGGTCGGCGTGGTCGACCTCGGCGAGGTGATCGAACGGGCGATCGGGGTGATCGCGCCGGCGGCGACCAAGGCGTCGGTCGGGCTGCACTGCGACGTCCGCGGTCCGCTGCCGACGCGCGGCGACGGCGCCCAGCTCGACCGGATGCTGAACAACCTGTTGAGCAACGCGGTGAAGTTCACTCCGGCGGAGGGCACCGTCACGATCCGGGCCGAGCTGCACGACGGCAAGGTGGCGCTGACGGTGTCGGACACCGGCATGGGCATCCCGGCCGACGAGCAGCAGGCCCTGTTCGCCCGGTTCTTCCGCGCCACGAACGCGATTCACCAGGCCGTTCCCGGCACCGGGCTGGGTCTGGCCATCGTCCGCACGATCATCGACAACCACGCCGGCACGATCGACGTCGAGTCCACCGAGAACGTGGGCACGACCGTCACGATCCGGCTGCCCGCCGAGACCGAGGTGTCGGCCGTTCCGACGCGGTGAGCCCGTCAGGCCATCGGGTGGCGCAAGCCCGGATGATCCGCCGGCAGGCTGCGGCGGATCACCCACCAGCTCGCCGCCAGGCACGCCGCCACCAGCGGCCAGGTGAGCGCGAACCGCGCCACGCCCAACGCCACGACCTGCCCCGTCGCGTACAGCGGCAGGAAAATGGCCACCCGGACGACGTACTGCAAAACCCAGATCCAACTTCCCCGGCCGTACGCACGTAGCAAAGCCGGATCGCGCCGCCACCGGGCCTTCTGCCCCAGCACCATCCCGACCACCACTCCCAGCAGCGGCCACCGGATCACGATGCTGATCGCCCAGGCCAGCG
>DASWMR010000466.1:0-5661 GCA_036399635.1 Actinoplanes sp.
GGCGGTTACCTGACGCTGGCCGCGCTGACCACGTACCCGTCGATGTTCGCCGTGGGGATCGACGTCTGCGGGATGTCGAACTTCTCGACCTTCTACGAGCACACCGAGCCCTGGATCGCCGCGGCCGCGGTCTCCAAGTACGGCGATCCGGCCACCGACGCCGCGCTGTTGGCCGACCTGTCGCCGATCAGCCGGATCGACCGACTGCGCGCGCCGCTGATGATCGTGCACGGCGAGAACGACAGCAACGTGCCGGTGATCGAGGCGGAGCAGGTGGCTGCGGCGCTGTCCGCCCGCGGCGCCCGCCACCGGTACCTGCTGTTCCCGGACGAGGGCCACGAGTTGCTGCACCGCTCGTCCCGCGCCGAATACCTGCACGAGACCGTCGACTGGCTGACCGAGCACCTGCTGGAAAGCGTCCGTCAGACCATTTGACTCAGGTGACCCGGCTTATCTCAGGTGGCCCGGCTTATCTCAGGTGGCCGGGCCCAGAGCCGATGGACATCCCGTGGCGTCTCGAGGTGGTCGGTGGCTCTGGTTGTTCGCGATTGCCGGTGGCCTTCTGGCCGTCGGCGGCTACTTCGCGCTGCCGTCCGGCGGTCTGGCGCAGAGCCTGCTCTACAACGCGATCGGCCTGGTCTTCGGCCTGCTGATCCTGGTGGGGGTTCGGCTGTACCGGCCCGACCGGCCCGCACTGTGGTACTGGTTCGCCGCGGGCCAGCTCGCGGCGGTCGCCGGCGACGTCGTCTGGGAAATCTACGCATACGTGCTGCACGAGGAACCGTTCCCGTCCGTCGCCGACGTGTTCTACCTGGGCAGTTATCCCCTGTTCCTGGTCGGGCTCGTGCTGCTCGTGCGGAGGCAGCGCGGCCGTGATCTGGCCGGCCTGATCGAGGCCGCGATCATTGGGACCGGGCTGGGGCTGGTCTTCTGGGTGTTCGTGCTGCATCCGATCGCGGCGGGTGAGGCCGCCTCGACGCTGGAACGGCTGATCAACACGGCCTACCCGGCCGCCGACGTGATGCTGCTGGCGGTGCTGGCGCGGCTCTTCACCGGCAGCGCGGTGCCCACCACCAGCGGCCGGCTGCTCGGTTCGGCCGCGGTGCTGTTCCTGCTCGCCGACGTCGCCAACGCAGTCGTGTTGCAGTACGGGTCCTACGAGTCGGGTGGACCGCTGGACGCCGTATGGCTGATGTCCTACGTGCTGTGGGGCGTCGCGGCGCTGCACCCGTCGATGGCGGTGGCCCAGCCGGCGCAGCCGTCGGCCGACGGGAACCGACTCACCGCCGGCCGGCTCGTGCTGCTGACCGCGAGCTCCCTGCTCGCGCCGGCCATGCTGTTCCTGCCCGGTATGCGGGACCGGCCGGCGGACTGGATCGTCGTGTCCGGCGGCGCGGTGGTGCTGTTCCTGCTCGTCGCGCTACGCATGTCGGGCTTCGTCGCGCAGATGCATCGGCAGGCCGGGCTCCTCGAGGAGCAGGCCATGCGCGACGTTCTGACCGGGCTGGACAACCGCCGGCAGTTCGAGCTCCGGCTGCGCGCTGCCTGGCAGAACACCCGTCCGACGGTGGCCCTGCTCGACCTGAACGGCTTCAAGAAGATCAACGACCAACTGGGCCACCCGATCGGCGACCAGGTCCTCATCGAGGCCGGCCGGCGGCTGTCCGTCGTCGTCGGCGGCGCGGCCTCGATCGCCCGGATGGGCGGCGACGAGTTCGCCGTCCTGCTGTTGGATCCGGACACCGATGCGCTCCAGGCGATGACCGGCGGGCTGCTGGCCGCGCTGCGGGAGCCGATGCGGATCGGCCCGCACGACGTGACGGTCGGTGCCAGCATCGGGCTGGCCTGCGGCGCCGGCGTGGGCGAGCCGCACGAGGTGCTGCGCCGCGCGGATGTCGCCATGTACGCCGCCAAGGAACACGGCGAGCCGCACTACTGGTACGCGCCCGAGCTGGACGACCGGGCCGCGGAAGAGGCCCAGATCGGGGTCGAGCTGCGCGCCGCGATGGAGAACGGACAGCTCCGTCTGGTCTACCAGCCCATCGTCGAGCTGCCGTCGGGACGCCTGTTCGGGGTCGAGGCCCTGTTGCGCTGGGAGCATCCCGACCAGGGTCCGATAAGCCCCGCCGTGTTCATCCCGGTCGCCGAGCGGAACGGCATGATCTACGCGCTGGGCGCCTGGGTGATCCAGCAGGCATGCCTGCGGGCCGCCCGCTGGCGCGCCGAGCTCGGCGACAGCGCACCGCAGCGGATCAGCGTCAACGTCTCGGCCCGCCAGCTGGCCCGGCCCGGTCTCGCCGGCATCGTGGCTCAGGCGCTCGCCGACAGCGGCCTGCCCGCCTCCTGCCTGACGATCGAGGTGACCGAGACCGCCGTGTTCGACGGCGGCCTCGCCGTGGAGACCCTGCACGAGCTGGTGCGCCTCGGCGTACGCATCGCCCTGGACGACTTCGGCACCGGCCATTCGTCGCTGACCCTGCTGCAGACCGTGCCGGCGCACGTCCTGAAGGTGGACAAGTCCTTCGTCGACGAGATCACCACCGGTGGCCGACAGGCGGTCATCTGCACCGCCCTGATCCAGGTGGCGGACGGCCTCGGCATGACGGCCGTGGCCGAGGGCGTCGAGACGGCCGAGCAGGCCGATGAGCTGTACCGCCTCGGGTACCGCCTGGCCCAGGGCTACTACTTCGGGCGTCCGGCCGAAGAGCTTCCGGCTCTGGCCACCACGGTGGTGGGGTGACCGGACGCACGTGTGTCCTGGGCCGTATTTCGTTGTGACCATGCCCGTCGCGGAGAAGTGTTGAGGAGTAGGTAGGTAAGGAGCAAACGGAAGGCGGGCCATGACCCTGCGACCCAGCGGACGGGCCTGGGCGGTGTGGGCCGTCGCCCTGGCGGCGTACATCATGGCCGTTCTGCACCGCACCTCGCTCGGTGTCGCCGGTCTGGACGCGCAGGACCGTTTCGGCATCGGAGCGGGCGCGGTGGCCTCGTTCGCCGTCCTGCAGCTGCTCGTCTACGCCGGCCTGCAGGTGCCGGTCGGGGTGCTCCTCGACCGGTTCGGCTCGCTGCGCCTGGTCGTCACCGGCGGCCTGCTCATGGCGGCCGGGCAGGCGCTGATGGCGACCGCGACCGGGGTGGAGGGCGCGGTGACGGCCCGGATCCTGGTCGGTGCCGGCGACGCGATGACCTTCATCAGCGTGCTCCGGCTGGTGCCGCACTGGTTCCCGGCCCGCCGGGTGCCGGTGATGACCCAGGTGACCGGCCTGGTCGGACAGGCGGGACAGGTGCTCAGCGCCGTACCGCTGGCGGCCCTGCTCGCCGGTCGCGGCTGGACCACCGCCTTCCTCGGCGTCGCGGCGGTCGGCGTCTTCATCGCGATCGTGGCGCTCGCCGCGCTGCGGGACAGCCCGGCACACCGGATCACCCACGGTGCCACGGTCACCGCCCGGCAGGTCGGCAACGACCTGGCGAGCGCGTGGCAGCACCCGGGCACCAGGCTCGGCCTCTGGACGCACTTCACCACCCAGTTCGCCGGAACAGCCTTCGCGCTGATGTGGGGCTTCCCGTTCCTGATCGCCGGCGAGGGCCTGCGCCGGGAGACGGCGAGCCTGCTGCTCACCCTGTTCGTGCTGGTCGGCATGGCGGCCGGACCGCTGTTCGGGATGTTCGCGCAGCGGCACCCGCTGCGGCGGTCATATCTGGTGCTCGGCATCGTCGGGACGAACGCGGGCGCCTGGGGCCTGGTGCTCGCCTGGCCCGGCCGCGCGCCACTGCCGGTGCTCGTCCTGCTGGTGCTCGCGCTCGGCGTCGGCGGCCCGGGCTCGATGATCGGCTTCGACTACGCCCGCACCTTCAACCCGCCGAACCGGCTCGGTACCGCCACCGGAGTGGTCAACGTGGGCGGCTTCGTCGCCTCGCTGCTGACCATCGAACTGGTCGGCCTGATCCTGGACGCCCGCACCGGCGGCCGGGCAGACTACGACATCGGGGACTTCAAGGTCGCCATGTCGGTGCAATATCTCATTTTCGCCATCGGCCTGCTCGGAATCCTGCGAAGCCGCAGCTCGGCACGCCGACGACTGGCCGACGAGGGTGTCGTCGTACGCCCCCTGCGGGAGGTGCTCGCCGAGCGCCGGGGTTTAGCGACCAGCCGACCGGTAAAGGCGAAGGGCTGACATCCACCAGAGCAAGGGGCAGAGGAGGACATGACCGAGCACGCACCAGAGAGAATCTGGTCAAGCATCGACATTCCGAAAACCATCGCCGGCGTACTGGCCGCGGTTTCCGCAGCGGTCGTGGGATCGTTCCTCGGCGTAGCGGGAACCCTGGCCGGCGCGGCGCTGGCGAGCATCGTCGGCTCGGTCGGCACGGAGGTCTACCACCGATTGGTCGATCGCGGCCACCAGAAGATCAAGTCAACGTTCGTGACCGCGCCCGCGGCGGTCGGCACCCCAGCGGTGGCCGCGGCCGAGGACGAGTCACCGTCCTTCACACCGCGCCGGACCCGATGGAGCCGGGTGGCCCTGGTGGCCGGCGCCCTGTTCGTCCTGGCGATGGGCACGCTTACCGCGTTCGAGTTGGTCAGCGGCAAATCCGCCGCCGACGCGGTGGGACACTCGGCCGGCGCCACGACGACGGTCGGACAGGTCCTCGGCGGCGACAAGAAGGACGACGGGCCCGCACCGTCATCCACCACCGATCCGGCGGACAACGACGACACGACCGACCCGGCGAACACCGGCGAGACCCCCGCGCCGGGCGACCCGACGCCGACCACCGATGCCACCGCTCCCGCCGACGGATCGGAGCCGCAACCCACGGACAACGCCACCACCGGGGACCCGGCGACGGACACTCAACAGGACGCGGAAACCGAGAACGCCGACGGAACGGAGTAGGTAGCGCCATGGACGCCAAGGACATCCTGATCGACGCCCTGGGGCGCCTGCCGGACAACGTGCACGCCGCAGTGGACGGCCTCACCCCCGAACAACTGCGCTGGGCACCCGCCGAGGGCGCGAACTCGGTCGGCTGGCTGGTCTGGCACCTCACCCGGGTGCAGGACAGCCACATCGCCGAGGTGCTGGGCGAGGAGCAGATCTATCTCAGCGGCGACTGGGCACCCAGGTTCGGCCTGAAGCCCGACTCGTCAGACTCCGGTTACGGCCACTCCGCCGAGCAGGTGGCGTCGGTGCGACCGGAAAGCGCACAGGTCCTGGAGGAGTACTACCGCGCGGTGCACGAGCGCACGCTGGGCTACCTGCGCGGCCTGACCGCCGACGACCTGGACGAGGTGGTCGACCGGAATTGGGATCCGCCGGTCACCCTGGGCGTCCGCCTGGTGAGCATCATCGACGACGACGCGCAGCATGCCGGCCAGGCGGCGTACCTCCGCGGCCTGTTCTAACCGATCGGGTACGAGGGCCGGTGCGGTTGACGCCGCGCCGGCCCTTTACGCGCTCAAGCTCATCGCCGGGGATCTGTATTGCTCTGCTCACCAATACGCACCACCCACGCAGCGCGGCCAGAAGGCCGCCAGATGCGGGTCACCTGCCCACAGCGGGCCATCGTCTCAGCCCCGGGTCGCCGCCGAGGCGCACTAAGGGTAGTCAATAAATTACGTATTTCCATCGACATTAGTCGATGTTAATTGCAGGGATT